>JALRAA010000169.1 GCA_023262645.1 Burkholderiaceae bacterium | reverse complement strand
GGCTACTCGGTCCCCTTTTTGGAGTCCTAACTGCGTCAACGCTTGTGCCAATTGGCGAGTACGTTGGTAAATGTTCCCGTATGTATGGTGTACATAACTTTTATCGGGTCGCCTTGAAATAACTTCTTGTGAAGAAAACAGCAACCCCGCGCGTTCTAAAAAATGGTTCAGCGATAAATGCACCGGCATCATGGTGCTGACGATGGGGGATGTGCTCATGGTTCCGCCTTGGTGCCAGCCAGTTTGATGAGTTCGCTCAATCGTGCAGTGTCTTTTTTCATGCGCGCTTCAAAAGAAGCAGCACTGCCGCCAATGACCTCTGCACCTGCGTTGTGAATTTTCTCGACGAAATCCGGGTCTTTCAAAATTTTGTCGATCTCTTTGTTCAACAAGTTGACGACGCTTGACGGTGTCTTGGCCGGTGCCATGATGACAAACCAAGCGGTGAGTTCAAAGTCTGGCATGCCAAGGGCTTCGGCAACCGTGGGTACATCTGGCAATAAATTGGAGCGCTTGGCACCTGTCACCGCCAGCGCTTTGAGCTTACCCGCTTTGACTTGGGGCAAGGCCATGGGCAGATTCATGAAACCGACTTGCAATTCACCACGCAACAAATCCATGGTGGCTTGGGAATTGCCTTTGTAGGGGAAATGCACCATTTGTGCCCCGGTCTTGAGCCCCAGCATCTCTGCCGATAAATGCCCAGAGCTGCCTGCACCTGGAGAGCCGTAATTCAACTGCCCAGGTTTGGACTTGGCCAATTGCACCAATTCCTTCAATGACTGCACACCCAAAGAAGGATGAACCGTGATCACATTGTTCACGTCAGCCAAACCGATGACCGGCACCAGATCGGTCACAGGGTTGTAGGGCAGTTGCGAATACAACGCCAAGTTAGTCACCAACGGAAGGCCATTGATCAGCAAGGTGTAACCATCTGGTGCAGATTTGGCGACAAAGTTGTTGCCGATATTGGTGCCTGCCCCTGGCATTTGTTCAACCACCACGCTTTGACCCAAGACACTAGAAAGGCGTGGTGCCAGCGCGCGGGCAATCACGTCAGATGTGCCAGTGGTTGCAGGAATCACCAATTTGATGGGTTTGTTGGGAAATGTTTGTGCACTGACCAACGCCGATGTACAGGCCATGGTGACGCAAGAAATCCAAAGGATCAATCGTTGGAGTGACATGTCATTTCCTTGTTTCAATGGTGCTCTAACAAACTGCCAAAGCCACTTCGTTTGTCTTGAATGCCGCAGGCTCGAAGCGCATGCCAATAAGTGGCGGTATTGATGGCAATCACGGGTTTGCCTAAAAAGAGTTCTGCAGCGGCGGCCAATCGAATCATGGATAAGTTGGTACCGACCTGAACAATCGCATCCACATCATCGCCGTCAATGTCTTTGATGGCTTGTCTGCACATGGCGTCTGTGGTGTGTGCGATTTGCACGGGACTCGGGCGCTTCAAACAAACATCGCGCACCACGGTGAATCCACAGTCTTGGTAAAACTGTTTGACCTGTGCATTGGCCACCTCGAAATAAGGCGACATGAAAGCGATGCGCCTGGCTTTGAGCGTGTTGAGGGCGGCTTCGGTCGCAAACGAACCGCAAGACACGCCCACACCCGCTCGCTCGGTCATCATTTGCAAATACTTTTCTGCACCGCTTCTGCCGTTCCAAAAAGTGGCGGCTGACATACCCATGACCAAATAATCCATTTCGCATGAACGCAAAATGTCGACCGCATCCAAAGTGGCCAGGTTGATGTTTTCGACCAAACGCAAGAAACTGGCGTCATCGGTCACCGGGTCATTGGGTATGGCGATACGGCTGTAGTGGTTGGTCACACCAGCAGGTCGCAAGTCGTCAAAGTCGGGTTGCACCACCGTATTGGTCGATGGCCCGAGCGTTCCAAATTTTTTTCGATAAGCCAAATGGTCAGTCATGTGCACGGCCTTTTTCTGCTGCCAAAAGTGATGTGATCAATGCATCGCGCGCCATCACATCCGCGTATTTTTGTTGCATGTCAAACATATTGGCCTCATGGGGTTCAATGGCTCTGTCGCCAACACAGTCGCTGACGACGATGGTTCGAAAGTTGTGTTGCATGGCATCAACCACCGTGGCGCGCACACAACCGCTGGTGGTGCAACCGACCACCACTGCGGTGTCCACTGCATGCAAACGCAACCAAGCAGCTAACGGGGTATCGAAAAAAGCCGATGCGGTTTGCTTACGCACCACCAATTCACCTGCGATAGGTTGCAAGTGGTTGACGATTTGTGAGCTGTGCGCATGCTCAGTCAGTTGTTGCAAAGGTTTGATGCGTTGTGCAAATACATTAGCATCAGAGCCGTCTTCTGCAAACACGACGCGTGTGTGCGCAACCGGCAGATGAAGTTGTCGAAATGCATATAGCAGCGCCACGCTGGCATGGGCTGCAGCTTCAATATGCGGTCCGCCCAGTTGATGAGCATCCACAAATCCGTTGACAAAATCTACCAAGACCAGACCACACCGACGACCCATACCAGAGGTGCCACCCAAACCTTGTTGGCGATAAATATCGTCGCGCTGCGTGCTCATGTATCGGTGGTTTTGAATTGCTGGTCAAACTGGCTCACCCAATCAAACCCCATCAATGTAGAGAAGGCCTGAAAGTCGTACAGAGGTTGGGTCACATGGGTGCTGGATTTGTCGGTCAACAGGGTTTGGTAAACACTTTGCATGGCAGCACCTGCGGCAAGGAAAGCGGTTGCAGGAAAGATAGCCAGTCCATAGCCGATGGATTGAAGTTGCTCAAATGTCAGCACAGGGGTTCGGCCGCCTTCGACCATATTCGCCACCAATGGCAAATCAAAAGTTTGTGCGATTTTCTCCATCTCCTGCACAGATTCTGGGCTTTCCACAAACAGCACATCCGCACCGGCACGCGCATAGCTTTCGGCGCGGCGCAATGCTTCGTCTAAACCCAGCGTGGTTCGAGCATCGGTTCGCGCAATGATTTGGAAATTGCGGTCTTCTCTGGTTTGCACAGCCACACGAATTTTCTCCACCATGTCTTGCGTGGGTATCACGCGTCTGCCCAACATATGGCCGCATTTTTTGGGGAACTCTTGGTCCTCCAGTTGAATAGCGCATGCCCCTGCAGCCTCGTAGCCGCGTACGGTGTGCATCACATTCAATAATCCGCCATAGCCGGTATCACCGTCGCAGATGAAAGGGGTTTGCGTGATGCGGGTGAATTGTGAAACCCGGTTGACCATGTCTGTGTAAGTGGCCAAACCCGCATCTGGCAATCCCAAGTATGACGCCACCGTGCCATAACCGGTCATGTACAAGGCCTCAAAACCCATGCGGTCTGCAATTTTGGCGGACACCATTTCAAACACACCGGGTGCCACCACCAGTCGCCCTTTGGTCAGGCGTTCGCGCAACAGTTGGCGTCTTTGTGCATGGCTAATTTGGGAGATGCCTTTGTCGATCATGTCAAAGCCTTGGCGCGTTCTAGCGCATCAATCATGGAAGTCTTTCGCAGGTATGCCAAGCTGCTGGCAGGGTCAGCGGCAAGCGCACGCAATTCATCATGGTTCTTTTGCCGCAGCACAGGGTCGCGCTCTTCGATTTCTTTTTTATTGCGTGCAGTGCTGGCGTTGATGTATTCGATGGCGATGGTGCGGCGCTGTTTCTCGTACAAATCCAAGCTGCTTTCGGGCGCACCGTGTTGCAGGACACCTAACAATTTTTCGCACAGATTCATGGCATCGTGCACGCCGCCGTTCATGCCCATGCCGCCCAGCGGATTGTTGATGTGCGCCGCGTCACCCGCCAGAAACACGCGCCCAGCGCGGAATTGCTGTGCCACACGTTGGTGGACTTTGTAAAGCGTGCGATGAACCAATGTGTAGTTTTGTGGCTGAGGCAACAAGCGATGCAAGCGGGCTTGTATGGATGCATCAGTTAACACTTGGTCGTCGGTTTCGTCTTCTTTGGTGGGAAACAACACGCGCCACAAGGTGGGTACCCGAAGCAATACGCACCATTCTTGAGGATCAGAGCAATAGTTGACATACGACAGTTGGGGCATGTGGTCTGCAAATTCAAAGGGTGTGGACACCACCAAGAATCTTTCTGGATAGGTGTAGCCTTCGAAGGCAATGCCCAGTTGTGTGCGAACAGCACTCCATGCGCCATCCGCACCAACTAAATAATCGGCTTGCACACTGTGGAGTCCATCCTCTTGCCGAGTTTGAACAGATACGCTGTCAGAGGTTTGTGAAACACTTTCAATGCGGCTGTTGAACACCACCGACACATGCGGCATCTGTGCCAATTGCGCCATGATCAGATCGGTTAATTTCCATTGTTCAAGGCAAGCAAGGCAAGCAAGGCAAGCAAGGCAAGCAAGGCAAGCAAGGCAAGCAAGGCAAGCAAGGCAAGCAAGGCAAGC
>JALRAA010000168.1 GCA_023262645.1 Burkholderiaceae bacterium | reverse complement strand
TAAGGCTGGGCGTTGGGCACGATTACACTGCGACAGGTTTTTTTCACTGCACTGGGGAGTCGCGCATGTCCAGCCACCGTTTTCCGTCGTTGACCGATGCTTTGTATGCTGCTTGGAAAGAAGGGCGCCATGTGACTGATTGGTCTGACTTGACCCCCTTACCGCAGAACCGCGCCGAGGGCTATGCCGCCCAGGCGGCTTTTTGTGAACACACAGGCCAGTTGCCCATGGGTTGGAAAATCGCCGCCACCAGCCAAGCGGGTCAACAACACATCAACGTCAGTGGGCCGTTGGCTGGAAGGTTGTTGGCTTCTCGCTGCCAGCCAGCGGGTGCCAGCCTCAAGTTGGGTACCAACCGAATGCGAGTGATGGAGCCTGAGTTTGCATTTCGTATCGGCAGCGATATACGGGCTCAGGGCCCGCAGCCACTGACCATCGACCAAGTGATGAAGCAGGTGAAAGATTTGCATTTGGCCATCGAGGTGCCTGATTCACGCTTTGCACATTTTGTGCAAGCAGGCGAGGCCTTGTTGTTGGCCGACTTTGCGTGTGCTCACCAAATGCTGCTGGGTGAAGCGGTCGCCTTTGATTGGCGTGGATTGGATTTGAGCCAACATGCAGTGCAAGTGCGAAACCATGGTGAGCTCAAAGCCACAGGCAGCGGTGCCAATGTGTTGGGTGACCCGCGCATTGCGCTGACTTGGCTGGCCAATGAACTGATCGCATACGGTATGTATTTGCGCGAAGGCGAGACGGTGATCACCGGCACGTGTGTGGTGCCGGTGGTTTTGCATGAAGGCGATGCGATCGAAGCCGATTTCGGCGTGCTCGGACAAATCACAGCGAAATTTGTGTGAGCCTCACCAGTATTTGGGATAGTGTTTGTCTGGCTGCAAATTCACCAACAGCACACCCAACAACACCAATACCAATGCGCCGGCCAAACTCGGCATCAAGGCAAACAGCCAACTGGGTTTGAGCATCATCACGATCAACGGGTTGCTACCAGCGGGGGGGTGCATAACACCTGTTTTCATCATCAACACAATTGCCACAGCCACAGCCAATCCCAGACTCCACCAATGCACACCTAGCAGCGTTAGGGCTGCCAAGCCCACCAGAGATGACATGGTGTGACCCAAAATCAGGTGCCTGGGTTGAGAAAACGGCGAATCGGGATAACCAAACAACAACACACAACTCGCACCAAATGAACCGAGCACCCAAGGATGAACGCCAAATTCATTCAGCCAAGCCAACAGACCGATGGCCAAAAAACTGCAGCCACCACTGATCAATGCATGACGCCAGTGTGCGAGCGGCGCTCTGGGATGACCCCCCTTGGCTTTGTTGAATAAATGCCTCATGCGTACCCCTTTTAGGACAAACCGACAAACCTAGGCGAAGCTACCCAGCCATTGCCAAAGCAAACCGATGGCTGCCGCGCTGCTCAACACTTTCAACACCGACCATTTGAAACGAAACAATGCGATCGTCCACAGCAAGCTGAAGACAGCGGCCCAGATATCCAGCGAATTTGAAAAGCCCTGTGGCCACCACACATGGTAGGCAAAGAACAAAGCCAATTGCAACATGACGCCCACCACGGCCGCTGTCACGCCGCTCAGCGGCGCGGTCCATCGCCATTGGTTCTGGGTCATTTCTACCAATGGACCGCCACCCAAAATAAAAATGAACGAGGGCAAAAAAGTGAACCAGGTTGCGACCAACGCACCCAGCACCGCTGACAGCGTTTGCCAATCACCGTCGATCACCGGCTTGGCATGGCCACCCACATAACCCACAAAGGTCACCACCATGATCAACGGCCCTGGGGTGGATTCGCCCAGTGCCAGCCCATCGATCATTTGGTGCGGCGTGAGCCATTGAAAGCTCTCTACCGCGCCTTGGTACACATACGGCAGCACGGCATACGCCCCGCCAAAAGTCATCAGCGCGGCTTTGCTGAAAAACCAGCCCATGTCGAGCAAGGTGTTTGACCCGCCCCATAGCGCCCACAGCAACCCCATGGGCAACAACCACAGCACTGCGCCCACGCTCAGCACGCGCCACAAGCGTTGGCTTTGGAACCGCACATGTTCTGGCAAAGGCGTGTGGTCGTCGATGACAGCCGCGCCCTGTGTGACGCTGTGTGCACCGGGTCGGTGTGTGTTGACCGCCAGCAAGTGGGGTGCGAATTTCCCGATCCCGGCTGCTGCCAACATCGCCCCCAACACGATCCACGGAAACGGCACTTGCCAGACAAACACTGCGACAAAGCTGGCGGCGGCCAAGGCCCACATCCAACGGTTTTGCAGCGAACGCGAACCCAATCGGTGCAGAGCCTGAATCACCACCGCAATCACTGCGGGTTTGATGCCTTGGAACACAGCGGCCACCCACGGTACATCGCCAAAACCCACATACACCCAAGACAAACCCACGATCAAAAACAACGAGGGCAGAATGAACAACAAACCAGCCAGCACACCGCCTGTGGTTTTGTGCATCAACCAGCCCAAATAGGTGGCCAGTTGTTGGGCCTCCGGGCCGGGCAGCAGCATGCAGTAATTCAACGCATGCAAGAAACGCTTTTCAGAAATCCAGCGCCGCTCGACCACGAGCGCTTGGTGCATGATGCTGATTTGCCCCGCAGGCCCACCGAAACTGATGAAGCCGAGCTTGAACCAAAACCACAAGGCATCACGCATACCGATGGTGGTTTCAGTGGAGGAGTCGGCTGCGCTCATGTGTCTAGGGTTGTGAATGGGCAAGGGCTAAAACTGGTCGATCGCGGTTTGCGCGGCTTGCAACACCGAATCGGCCTGCGCTTGCGGCAGTTCGATCTCCATGCGCAGCAATTGCGCGGCGATGGTTTTGCCCAAGTTGTCGCTGCGCAAACTCGATGCAGCCCCGCCGTTGAGTGCGCTGCGCAACACAAATTTGAGCGCAAGCAGTTGCGGCAAATCGAAACGCTCAACCCGTGGCGCCGGGTTGATCACGGCGTCGGCGACAGGCCACAGGTGCGAAAAATGCTGCGCCACTTGTTCTGCGGTCACGTGTTCGGCCAACACCGCATATCCGGTCGGTTCCCACGCAAACAAGCCGATGTCGGCGGTGTTGGCTTTGTCGCCACTGCGGGCATGCGCGATCTGTGCCAAACGCAATTTCATGTCAACTCCCACGCGTCAACGCTGACTTGGGATTCGATGACCGTTCTGTCGACCAAGGTGGGCCACAGCCCCAGCAATTGGCTGGCTGGCGGCATGCCATGAAAACCGCCCATGTAGGGAGGGCCCGACAAGGCCAACCAAGGGAACAAGCGGGGAAAAGCGTCGGCGTGTTTTTTTTCGCGGGTGCGAATCGCCATGCGCAACCAAATTTCATTGGTGTGGTCTTCGTTGGCGGCGCTGGCATGCGGCCCCAAAAACGTGTTGTGCCCCAAGTACTCGATACACAGTTCGTCGTGCGGCAAATGTTTTTCTTGCATTTGTAATGTCACGGACTGTGCCACGGCTTGGGCTTTTTGCAGTGCATCTGGCCAGCTAAACCCGGTGACCGCGTGTCCCATCCAACCGTTGCGGTAGCCTGCCACCAGTTTGAGTTGCGTTGGCGCGGGGTGGCCCACCGCACCGCGCACTTGAACCCGGTCCTGGCCGAGGTCTTGCAGTTCCAATGCGCCCATGTCCAAAATCACATCGGGCGTGACATAGCAGCGCGGGTTGTGCACCTCATACAGCAGTTGCTGGCGCACCGTGTGAAAGTTGATGCGACCGCCTGTGCGCGGTGCTTTGCACAAAGTGACTTGCGCGTCAGCATTGACCTCGGCGATCGGAAAGCCGATGTGCGACAAATCGGGAATGCGTTGCCACACCCCCGCCGAGCCGAAATTGCCGCCCGAGCCTTGGCCTGAACATTCCAGCAAATGGCCCACGGCCACACCTTGCGCCAAGCGGTCCCAATCGTCAGCCGCCCAGCCGAATTCATGGATCAGCGGCCCCAAAAACAGCGCGGCATCGGCCACTCGACCGGTCAGCACAATGTCCGCGCCCAAGGCGAGCGCTTTGGCAATCGGTTGCGCACCCAAATAGACATTGGCAAACACCACGTCAGCGTGTACCGTGTCGAAAGCGGCACCCGTGTCCATGTGCATGAGCGCCTCGCCTTGGGCTTGCAACGCATCTATCTGGTCGAGCAGGTTGTCGCCCATCACCACCGCCACACGCGCCCGCCAGCCTTTGGCGGCAAACAACTGTTGCAAGGCGCGGGCAGCGGCTTGCGGGTTGAGACCGCCGGCGTTCAGCACAAATTTGACACCGCGCGATGCTGCCGCCGGCCACAACTGGGTCATCATCGGCAACAGGTCGCGGGCATAACCTGCGGCAGGGTCTTTTTGGCGGTCTTTTTGCAAAATCGCCAAGGTCAATTCGGCCAAATGGTCGGAGCACACGTATTGCACATCGCCGTGTTCGATGGCGGCTTGCACAGGCAACCAGTTGT
>JALRAA010000167.1 GCA_023262645.1 Burkholderiaceae bacterium | reverse complement strand
AAGGCCAAGCGCAAAGCCGCAGAGCAGGTTCGAGATGCAGCGGCTGAATTGCTCAACATTTACGCCCGACGCGCAGCACGACAAGGCCATGCCTTCAAATACAGCGCTCGCGACTACGAAATTTTCGCGACGGATTTCGGCTTTGAAGAAACCGCAGACCAACGCGCAGCCATCCATGCAGTCATCCAAGACATGATCAGTCCGCGACCCATGGACCGCCTAGTGTGTGGCGATGTGGGGTTCGGGAAAACCGAAGTGGCGTTGCGGGCTGCATTTGTGGCCGTGATGGGAGGCAAACAAGTGGCGATTTTGGCGCCCACCACTTTGCTGGCCGAACAACACTTTCAGACACTGACAGACCGTTTTTCCAAATGGCCAGTCAAAATTGCTGAATTGAGCCGTTTCAGAAGCGCCAAAGAAATCAAGCAAAGCATCGAAGGACTTGCTCTGGGACAAATCGATATCGTCGTGGGTACACACAAACTTTTGAGTGAATCCGTTAAATACAGAGACCTCGGATTATTGGTAATTGACGAAGAACACCGCTTTGGTGTGAAACACAAAGAAACACTCAAAGCGATGCGTGCCGAAGTGGATGTGCTCACGCTCACCGCCACACCCATTCCCCGCACTTTGGGTATGGCACTCGAAGGTATGCGTGACTTGAGTGTGATTGCCACAGCACCACAACGCCGTCTCTCTATAAAAACATTTGTGCGAACTGAAGACAACGGTGTGATTCGCGAAGCCGTATTGCGCGAACTCAAACGCGGTGGACAGTGCTATTTCTTACACAACGAAGTCGAGACCATCCAAAACCGCTTGGAACGATTACAGGCCTTGATACCTGAGGCGCGCATAGCCATTGCACACGGCCAAATGCCTGAGAGAGAGTTAGAAAAAGTAATGCGCGATTTTGTTGCGCAACGCTTCAATATTTTGCTGTGCTCAACCATCATTGAAACGGGTATTGATGTACCCAGTGCCAACACCATTTTGATGAGCCGGGCAGACAAATTTGGGTTGGCGCAATTGCACCAACTCCGAGGAAGGGTGGGTCGCAGCCACCACCAAGCCTATGCTTACCTGCTGGTTCCTGATGTGCAAGGTTTGACCAAGCAAGCAAGCCAGCGACTGGATGCTATTCAACAGATGGAAGAGCTTGGCTCAGGTTTTTATTTGTCCATGCATGATTTGGAAATCCGAGGCGCGGGTGAAGTACTGGGAGACAACCAAAGCGGCAACATGCAAGAGGTGGGTTTTCAGCTCTACAACGAAATGCTGGCCGAAGCTGTGCGTGCATTGAAAAATGGCGAAGAGCCCGACTTACTCAGCCCCTTGCAAGTCACCACCGAAATCAATTTGCATGCGCCTGCGTTGCTGCCAGATGATTACTGTGGAGATGTGCATTTGCGTTTGTCTTTCTACAAAAAACTGGCCACCGCCAAAAACCAAGACCAAGTTGACGCACTGATGGAAGAGTTGATTGACCGGTTTGGAAAATTACCGACCCAAGCACACACCTTGATCGAGTCGCACCGCTTGCGGGTTCTGGCCAAGCCTTATGGCATTGCCAAAATTGATGCAGCACCGGGTGTCATGCTGATCAACTTCAAACCCCATGCGCCAGTGGATGGCCTGCGCATCATTCAGTTGGTACAAAAAAACAAGCACATCAAACTGGCCGGCAACGACAAGTTGCGCATAGAAAAGGAAATTACAGAAGTGAAAGACCGTGCGCAAATGGTCAGAGACGTACTGCGTTCTTTGGGCGACCCTTTGGTTGCCTCTTCGAAAGCTGTTGTGTCATGACAGCCTTGACAGAGCGCAGTGCCGGTCTGTGGACCCGCCATGTTACGAGCCAGTTGTCGCTGTCGAATTTCAAGTTGATGGCTTTTGACATGGACTCGACCTTGATCAATATCGAATGTATCGATGAAATGGCTGCGATGGTGGGATTGCAAAAGGAAGTCTCTGCCATCACAGAGGCTGCAATGCGCGGAGAAATCAGCAATTACAAAGAGAGTCTTCGCCAACGTGTATTGCTCCTCAAAGGCGCACCTGTCTCCATCATGCAAACCGTTTATGACGAAAAACTTCAATTGAATCCCGGTGTGGAACAAGTGGTTGCACAATGCCATCGTTTGGGTCTGCATACATTGATCGTCAGTGGCGGATTTGACTATTTCACCCAACGGCTACAACAACAATTAGGCATTCACGAGACACGCAGTAACCAATTGGAAGTGAAAGACGGCTGTTTCACGGGTCAAGTGACACAGCAGCCGTGGGGAGATATTTGCGACGGTGAAGAGAAAAAAAAGATGGTGTTGCTCACCGCGCATCGGCTCGGTATTCAACCCGAAGAGTGCATTGCGGTCGGCGACGGCTCTAACGATTTGCCCATGATGTCTGTCTGTGGCTTATCGGTGGCTTACCATGCCAAACCCAAGGTCAGGGCGCAAGCGAATATCGTGATTGACAGTGGCGGTTTGGACAGAATGTTCGAGGTTGTGAGTCTCTGATTCAGTGCAGTGCGGCGTAGATGGCTTGCGCCAGCGCCAGAGAAATGCCCTCTACCGTGCACAAATCTTGCACACTGGCATCTGCCACCCCTCGAACACCCCCGAATCTTTGCAACAACTTGGCACGCTTGCGCGGACCCACACCCGCAATGTCTTCCAAGCTGCTCGAACCAGTTCTGACCTTGGCGCGTTTGGCACGCATACCCGTGATGGCAAATCGGTGCGCTTCATCGCGAATTTGAGCCACCAACATCAGCGCAGCAGAGTCTTGTGCGAGTGTGAGTTTGGGTCGGCCATCGGCGAAAACCAATTCTTCCAAGCCGACTTTGCGTCCATCACCTTTTTCAACACCCACCAAGCGAGAAATGTCCAACTCTAGCGATTCAAACACCGACTTGGCCATGCTGATCTGCCCTTTTCCACCGTCGATCAAAACCAAGTCTGGAAACCTCGCCTCTCCTGCGCGCACCGCTTCGGCCAATTTGGAATACCGCCGTGTCAACACTTGACGCATGGCGGCGTAATCGTCTCCCGGTGTGATGCCGTCGATGTTGTAGCGTCGGTAGAGGGCAGATTGCATTTGATGGTGGTGAAACACCACGCATGACGCTTGTGTGGCTTCGCCAGCAGTGTGCGAAATATCAAAGCATTCGATCAAGAAGTTGTCCATGTCTTCTGGCGCCAGATCCAGCGCATCCACCAAGGCACGTGTTCTGGCTTGCTGCGAACCCTCCTCCGCCAGCAATCTTCCTAATTTGATGGAGGCATTTTGCTGTGCCATTTCCAACCACGATTTACGCTGCTCTCGGGGCTGGTGAATCACATGCAATTTGATGCCCATCTGATTACCCAATGCACGAATCAAGCTTTTATCAACCGCGTGGCTGGTGATCAAAGTGGGTGGCGCAGCGATTTCCAAATAGTGCTGCGAAATAAAGGCTTCCAGCACTTCAACCGGTTGAGCGCCCTCAACATGCGTTGGGAAATACGGGCTGTCGCCGAGATGCCGACCTCCTCTGACCATGGCTAAGTTCACACACGCTTTTCCAGCTTGAACCATCACCGCCAAAATATCTACATCTCTGTCGTCGACAGAATCCACGGATTGTTGGTGCAGCACTTTGGAGAGCGCATTGATTTGGTTGCGGATGTCGGCCGCAGCTTCAAATTCCAAGGCATCGGCATGCGTCATCATGCGTTTTTCCAATGACTTCATGACCTCTTGCGTGCGACCACTCAACAATTCACACGCATTTTTCACATCTTGTTGATAGTCTTGTTCGCTGATCAAACCCACACAAGGACCGGAACATCGCTTGATCTGGTGCAACAAACACGGACGTGTGCGGTTTTTAAACACCGTGTCTTCGCAAGTTCTCAAGCGAAACACTTTTTGCAACAACTGAATCGCTTCACGCACAGCCCATACGCTGGGATAGGGCCCAAAGTATTCGTGCTGTTTGTCGACGGCGCCTCTGTAATACACCACTCTTGAAATTGATTTGGGGGAAGGATGTCCCAAAGCATCCGGTGCAGCCGCTTTGGCACCTGTGATTTTCAAATAAGGGTAACTTTTGTCGTCACGAAACAGAATGTTGTAGCGCGGCTTGAGGGTCTTGATCAAATTATTTTCAAGCAACAAAGCCTCGGCTTCAGACCGAACCACCGTGGTTTCCATGCGCACAATTTTGGAAACCATGTGGCCAATGCGGGTGCCACCATGGCTTTTTTGGAAATAACTGCTGACGCGTTTTTTCAGGTGGTTGGCTTTGCCCACATAAAGCACCTGCCCCTCAAGGTCAAAGTACCTGTAGACGCCGGGCAAAGAAGGCAGTGCCGCGACCTGCGACAACAACTCGGGCGAAAAAACCGGCTTGTCGTCTTTGGCCTGATCCGATGAACCCGTGACAGCGGTCACAGCAAAACTACCATTGCCCGATGTTGGGCATACCGACCCACGGCTCGGCCGGTGGCAAGGCTTGTCCGGCTT
>JALRAA010000166.1 GCA_023262645.1 Burkholderiaceae bacterium | reverse complement strand
TAGCGTATGCCTATGAAATCAGGCCAACATGGAAGCTCAGCGCCAGTCAATCGACTGGATTCAGAGTGCCTACGCTTGAAATGCTTAATGGCTACTATGGCAATTCGAACTTGATTGTGGAATCTAATCTATCCAAAGAAATTGCGTTACAACGTTCAAGCAATGATTCAACAGCAAGGTTAACCCTTTTTCAAAACGACATATCTCATTTATTGACATCAGCAACAACGCGGACTGATTGCCCCGCAACTTCGTTTTGTTACTACAACTCGAGCGGAGAAGTCAAAATTCAAGGTGTTGGGCTGTCAGGTAAGACTCGGTGGAAAGGGTTTAATTTCCAGTCTCATTTGGATTTGCTCAATCCGATCAATCAAACAACTGGCAAACAGTTGAGTTTGCGAAGCAAGCAAAACTTCCGATTCGCTGTTGATACGTCCTTGGACACGACTCGTGTAGGTCTTGAATACCAGTTCATTGGAAAAAGATTTGATGACGCTGATAACAAGGTAGAGTTGCCAAAAATTGGCTTGTTGAACTTGTGGACCCAAAGGGCTATTAGCGAAGAATGGGAATGGATCGTTCGCGTTGACAATGTCTTGAATAAAACTTACCAACTTTTCGGTTGTACAGCCAGTGGTGTCAACACTTGTAATTACGCCATGCCAGGTACAACTTTTTTCACATCTATTCGCTGGCAACCGAAATAAATCCATGCAATCTTTGTTTCCCCAACGCATCATCTGCTTGACCGAAGAGACCACCGAATGGTTGTATCTCTTGGGTCAAGCGCATCGCATTGTGGGTATATCTGGCTACACGGTCCGTCCCAAAATCGCCCGTGCTGAAAAACCCAAGGTATCTGCTTTCACCAGCGCAAAGATTGACAAAATATTGGCACTCAAACCCGACTGCGTGTTTGGTTTCTCAGATTTGCAAGCAGATATCGCTGCAGCGTTGATACGGCACGGTGTGCAAGTCACTGTGTTTAATCAGCGCAGTGTCGAAGAAATCTTTTCCATGCTTTATCAAGTGGCTGCGATGGTGGGCGAGGCCGAGCAAGGCCTGCAGCGCATTTCTCAAATGCAATCGCACTTGCAAAGCTTGCGGCAAACCGCCAATGGGTTTGCTCGTCGACCGCGTGTTTACTTTGAAGAATGGGACGATCCGCCGATCAGTGCCATCCGCTGGGTGTCGGAATTGATTGGCATCGCAGGCGGTGACGATTGCTTCCCTGAACTGGCTGTGCAGTCACTCGGTAAAGACCGCATCATTGCCGACCCGTTGGAAGTGGTGCGTAGACAACCCGACATCATCATTGGGTCTTGGTGCGGAAAAAAATTTCGCCCGCCATGGGTTGCCGCAAGAGAGGGTTGGGCCTCCGTGCCAGCAGTGGTTGACCATCAATTGTTTGAAATCAAATCGGCAGACATATTGCAGCCGGGCCCCGCGGCATTGACCGATGGCGTAGACCAGTTGCACCGCATCATCAGCCAATGGGTGGCCAACCATGCATAAATTCTTGTTGCTTTGGGTGCTGTGTTTGCTTGGGCCCGCGTCACATGCCGTGAGTGTGGTGGACGACCGCCAAATCACCCAAGACATCCAGCGAGCACCCCAGCGTATCGTTACTCTGATGCCTTCATTGGCGGAATCGGTGTGCGCGTTGAATGCCTGCAACCGTTTGGTGGGTACCGATAACTATGCGGATTGGCCTGAGCAAGTGAAAGCTTTGCCCAAACTCGGTGGCTTGTATGACGCTTCTGTCGAAGCCATTGTGCGGCTGAAGCCTGACTTGGTTTTGGCGGGTAAATCGACCCGCATCGTGGCGCGGCTGGAGTCGTTGGGTATTCAAGTGGTTGCGCTGGAGCCGCAAAACTTGAACGATGTTGAGCGCAGCTTGCATGTCATTGCACAGGCCTTGCATTTGCCGCAGGCGGATGAAAAAGCCAACGCCGTGTGGTCAAGCGCCATGTTGTCGGTCGAGTCCGCTGCAAAGTCGCTGCCCGCCCATGTCCGTGGCAACACCATTTATTTTGAAGCCAGCACGGGTGGTTATGCCGCTGGTGAAAGCTCGTTCATTGGGGGTGTGATGCGCCAATTGGGTTTGCGAAATATCGTTGACAAACGCATGGGCGCATTTCCTCAAATCAATCCCGAGTTTGTGGTCAAAGCCAATCCGCATTGGATTGTGTTGGCAGAACCCATGGCGCAGTCGATCGATCGACGTCCGGGGTGGAGCGGGATGGACGCTGTCAAATCGCGCCGCATGTGCCCACTGACCGCCGCTCAAGGCCATATGTTGGTTCGCCCTGGGCCGCGTATTGGCGAAGCGGCGCAGGTATTGGTCAACTGTTTCAAACAATCCACGAAGCCATGATGGGCATCCGCACACGCAAACCATGGCAGGTGACTTCGTTCGGGTTGTTGCTGACAATTTGTATGTGTGTGTTGGGCTTGACCGCTGGCAGCCATGGGTTTGAATGGGGCTTAGATCTGTCCGATCCCGTGGTGAGGGATATCCGTTTGCCCCGTACGGTGGGCGCTTGGTTAGCAGGTGCGTTATTGGGCTTGTCTGGGGCCATGGCGCAAGCGCTGTTTCGCAATCCATTGGCTGATCCGTATTTGTTAGGCAGTGCGTCGGGTGCCACTTTGGGTGTCAGTGTGGCATTGGCTCTGGGCGCATGGGGTGGTGCTTATATCGCACCGGAAATCCATTCAAGCGGCCTGTGGGTATGGCGTTTGGGGTTGACCGGCGCGGCTTTTGTGGGGGCTTGGTTGGCCGTGTTGCTGACCTTGGTGTTGGCCAATGGTGTACAGCACACTTTGCGTTTGTTGTTGGCAGGCGTGGTGGTCGGTGTGGTTTTGGGTGCTTTTACTTCGTTGCTCACGGCAAGCCAGCCGTATCTTTTGCCTGCCATGCAATCTTTTTTGTTGGGCAACACCGCCATGGTCAACGGCTCTGCATGTTGGCTGATGGCAATCGTGCTGGTGCTGTGTGGTTTAGCTGCTTGGCGATTGGGTCCACTGCTCGATGCATTGGGCTTAGGTGAGGACACTGCAAAAAGTTTGGGTTTGCAAGTGGTGCCTTTGCGTATGTTGTTGCTGGCGGCCATGGCCTTGGCCACTGCAACTGCTGTGGCGCAAACCGGACTGATTGCGTTTATCGGTTTGGTCGCACCGCAGTTGGTGCGATCGCAATTGCGCAGCCGTTTTGTGACGATGTCTGCGCTGTCGGCCATGGCGGGTGGTGTGTTGCTGTGCATGGCAGACATACTGGCGCGTGTGTTGTCTGCCCCTCAGGAATTGCCGGTGGGTGTATTGACGGCTGTTTTGGGTGGTGGGTATTTGATGTGGCGATTGCGTGTGATGCACATTGCCGGGGGTGACGCATGAACACGCCTCTCGAGGCCAGAGGATTGAACGTCTGGCGCGGTCAAAGAAAAGTGTTGCATGACATCCATGCGAGCTTTGGCGCAGGTTGTTGGACTTGCGTGGTGGGCCCCAATGGCGCGGGCAAAACCACATTGCTCAAAGCATTGGCTGGATTGTTGGAGAGCACGGGCGAGGTGTTGTTAGCAGGACAGCCTCTGGGTTCTTTTTCACCGAAAGCGCGTGCCCGTCAAATGGCATGGTTGTCACAAAACGATGTGTCCATGGACGATTTGAGTGTGCAAGATGTGGTGATGCTGGGTCGCTTGCCGCACCAACAGTGGTGGCAAGGTGCAACCGCATCCGACCACCAAGTGGTAGATGCTTGTTTGCATGCACAACAAATAGCGGATTGGCGGTTTCGCAGTTTGGGTACCTTGTCGGGCGGCGAGAGGCAGCGTGTGTTGTTGGCCCGAGCTTTGGCCGTGTCTGCGCCGGTGTTGCTGATGGACGAGCCGGTGGCCAACGCCGATTTGCCGCACCAGTCTGATTGGTTGCGCACAGTGCGTGCACATGCGCAGCGAGGCCATACCGTGGTCAGTGTGTTGCATGATTTGAATTTGGCCTTGTGTGCCCAGCAATTGGTGGTCATGAACCAAGGCAAAGTGGTGATGCAGTCCAGTGCCGACAACCCGTTGCTGCATGACTGTTTGAAGCAAGTATTTGGACCGCAGTTAAGCGTGCATCGGGTGCAAGACAGGTGGGTGGTTTTGCCAGCGTGACAACAAGATTTTGCGCCCCCCATGCCGTGCAAAGAATTTGCTAAGCTCAAAGCCAATTGACCTGAAAGCATGCCATGTCCTCACTGATCACTCGGCCCAATTTTTATTCCGATGCCTCCAAAGAGCGCGGAGACTTTGAACCGGGCGATGCTTTTTACGAAGCACTGATGCAATCACACGAAGGGTTGACGGAATCACAAAGCCATTTGCTCAATGCACGTTTGATACTGGTATTGGCCAACCACATCGGCCATCTAGAGACGCTTGTGCAAGCGATTCACACGGCTCGTGACCAACTCGAATGAGCAAAAGCGGTTGCTGCTGATCGCGTTTTAATCTCTTGCAGTCTTGGGCTTGAAGCTGCACCACTCGGCAACTTGGCACTGCCAACACAGGGGTTTGCGCGCTTGGCACACATAG
>JALRAA010000165.1:289-4596 GCA_023262645.1 Burkholderiaceae bacterium | reverse complement strand
TTGGTCGAATACCAATGGACTCCCAGGTGTTGAGAATAGTTGTAGGTTGTATTTGCTCCCAAGAGTTTCTGATCCATAATGAATTCGCGCATGTGCGCGGCACCGCCGCCAGAGGCCGCTTGGTAAGTTTGTGTGCTCATCCATTCGACCAAACCCGCTTTGTACAGGGCACCCACGCCCATCAGCATGCAACTGACGGTGCAATTGCCGCCGATCCAGTTGTTGCCGCCCTTGGCCAAGGCGTTTTCGATGACGGGCAAGTTGACCGGATCCAAAATGATGACCGCATCGTCCTTCATGCGCAGGGTGGATGCGGCATCGATCCAGTGACCATGCCAGCCTGCTGCGCGCAATTTGGGAAACACTTCGCTGGTGTAATCGCCACCTTGGCAAGTGATGATGATGTCGCAGGCTTTGAGTGCCTGGATATCGTTGCCATCGAGCAGACGTGTTTCGTTTTTGGCCATGGCCGGGGCTGCACCGCCGGCATTCGATGTCGAGAAAAAAACCGGTTCGATCAACTCGAAATCTTTTTCCGCCAGCATCCGGTCCATCAGGACCGAGCCGACCATGCCGCGCCAACCGACCAGTCCTACGCGATTGCCTATTTTTTTCATGGGATTGCCCTTTCAGTCAGTGTGTTGTTGACCCCCGGCTCGTTCGGCCGGGAAGGGCACGACGAACCGTGGCTTGTCAGCCGGTGGTCGTGGTTTTGGGGGAAATGCCAGCCAAGAGAAACACCGCGCCGCCAAAGCGGGCTGCGAGTGAGTTGGTGAAAGGCATATATGTCATGGAAAGCGATTCTAACGACACCGTTAACAGCAACCCACGGCATCATGCCTAGAATTCGGCAAAGTTCAATCAGGAGTAAAAAATGGCCAAAGGATATTGGATAGGCCGGGTGGATGTGTCAGATCCCGAGCAATACAAGCTGTATGTGTCTGCAAATGCAGCTGCTTATCAAATATACGGAGCTAAATTTCTTGTCAGGGGCGGCGACTTTGAAAATCCAGAGGGGCAGAGTCGAAGTCGCAACGTGGTGTTGGAATTTCCCTCTTACCAAGCAGCCTTGGATTGCTGGCATTCTCCCGAATACCAAGCTGCCCGGTCCTTGAGAAAAGCTGTCTCGACCATAGACCTGGTCATCATTGCAGGCTACGACGGCCCGCAACCCTGAAAGAACACATGATTTCTTTTGAAGAACGCAGCGCGGTGACTGCACAGCGCGGCATGGTCACATCCCCCCATTATTTGGCCTCTGAAGCAGGCGCGGAAGTTTTGCGCGCCGGGGGTTCTGCGGTGGATGCCGCGTTGACCACAGCAGCTGTTCTGGCCGTGCTTTACCCGCACATGACCGGCATGGGTGGCGATGCTTTTTGGTTGATCCATGACCCGCTGACAGGACAAGTTCGTTATTTGGATGGCGGTGGCCGTGCAGCCGCTCGGGCCGAAATCGGTTACTTCACGGACAGAGGCATGGCTGAGGTGCCGTTTCGCGGCATCTTGCCCGCCACGCTCACCACACCTGGGGCGGTATCGAGCTGGTCAGCGGCGCATGCGGCCTATGGCAAATTGCCCATGCAGCGCAACTTAGACGCAGCGATCGGTTACGCCAAAGAAGGTTATCCCGCGAGCGAACGCTTGGCGGGCTGGATTCAATCGACCCATGCCGATTTGCAATCCTTCGCTGGCTGGCGCAACCTGTTCATGCCACAAGGCCAAGTGCCTGCGGCAGGCAGTACCTTGCGCAATCCCGCGCTGGCGCGCACGTTGCAAGCGGTGGCAGCGGGTGGGGCGCAAGCTTTCTACGCAGGAGAAGTCGGCCAATCGTTGGCGGCTTTTTCTCAACAAAGCGGTGGCTTTTTCGACCTGTCCGATTTGGCGAAGCAACAGGCGCAATGGGGCCAACCATTGGTGGGTCAATACCGTGATCTCACCCTCTACCAAACGCCAGCGCCAACCCAGGGCTTCACCGTGCTGCAAATGCTCAAATTGGTGGAACCCTTTGAATTGCATCGCAGGGATTTGCTCGATCCGCAGCGCATCCACTGCATGGTTCAGGCCAAACAAATCAGCTACCACGATCGCGACCGATGGCTGGGTGATCCAGCGTTTGTGGATGTGCCCATGAAACACTTGCTCAGCGATGCCTATTTGAATGAGCGCCGTGCATTGATAGACCCAGACAAAGCCTTGGCGTGGGACAAAGTACCTTCTTATGGCAGCCTCACCGGTGACACGGTGTATATCGCTGCGGTGGATGCGCAAGGCCAAGCGGTGTCGTTGATTCACAGTTTGTACGGCGCTTTCGGTTCGGGCATGGTTGACGAAACCACGGGCGTGTTGCTGCAAAACCGCAGCGCGTATTTCTCTTTGACACCGGGTCACCCCAATGCATTGGCACCGGGCAAAGTGCCCTTGCATACCTTGATCGCCTCTATCGGTATCAGAGCCAACAAACTCTGGAGTGTGATGGGTTGCATGGGCGCTGATGGCCAGCCACAAATTCAATTCCAAACCTACAGCGCCATGGTGGACCACGGTTTGGATATTCAACAAGCCGTGCAAGCGCCGCGTTGGTTGTCAGGCCGGTTTGCGTTGGGCGAAGCCCGCGATACCTTGCATGTAGAGAGTCGCTTTGGGGAGCCCACCCTGACTGCATTGGACCAACGAGGCCATTTGCTCAATCGCTGGGGACCATGGAACGAATTGGCGGGTCATGCGCACGGCATCACAATCGATCCGTTGTCGGGTTTGCGCACCGGCGGCGCCGATCCCAGAAGCGACGGACAAGCCGTCGGCGTTTGATGGCGAAAGATCCTCTGAAATCACCCAGAAAGCCCACACTCTGACAGCGCCTGACTCGGCTTGTGGCGGATGGGGCTTTGGCGGGCGACAGATGATTTGCCCAAAAACAACAATTTCGAAAAAACAACCATTAGCGACGATTAGGTTAGTTATTTAGCGTTCAGAAATACACTCGATTTAAAAAAATCCCCAAAATTTATTCACATAGCGTGGGATTTTGCTTGATTAAATAATTTTAAAGATCTAATTTTTTTATTAAATAACAAATTTAAGTACACTCACAACGAAGAAAACGGGCGTATAAGTGCTCTTTTAGGTTTGTTTGGGTAAGCGTCTTGGCCTGAACTTTCCAAAAACGCTTTGCCAATTCACCAATTCATTGTCGGGGGATGCTTGTATGAGGATCAAAAAACTGTTTTTCAGCATGGTGCTGTTTTGTTCAGGTTGGGTGCAGGCGCAAACCGTTTGGCCAGCCGTGCAAAGCAATATGTACCCCTACATACCCAACATGAAGCTGGTCAGGCACGAGCAAACGGTGTTGCTCGGTGAGGGCAACCAACAAACGGGTATTTTTTATTCAATCCTCGGCGACACCTACAGCGAACAGGTCAGCAACGAACTGATCAACGATGCCTTGTTGAAAAGTTGGACCTTGCATTCCTTGGTGCGCTTAGGTACCAGTTTCGTGTTGACCTTCGTGCAAGACAGTCGCATTTTGGACATTCGATTGATGAACACCACACAAGGCGTGGATGCCATTTATTCGGTGGTTTTGAACCAATCCAATGGCAAACCCAAAGCCACCGCCCCGGCAACTGCTCAAGTTGCTGAATAGCCATTTCCCATTTCGCCATTGATCAACCGAATCGGATGTTTTATGAAATTGTCACTTCACAACTTGAACGCCTTGGGTTTTGTTTTGATGGGGGTGGCCCTGACCGGGTGTACCACTTTGCTGAGCATGGAGGATGACACCCCACCGCCGCCTGCTTCTAGAGAAATCCGACAGCTTGCCATTCCCAAAGACTTGGCCGGCAACCGCCCAGAACGCGTGCCACTGTCGCCGGAAGCGGTCAATGCGCAAAAAGTGTTCACGCCTTCTGCTCCCGTGGCTTTGATGGCACCGCCGGTCGCCGCCACGCCCGTGGTGCCAGCCCCGGAACCCGTCAAAGAGCCCGAGCCCAAAGTCAACAGCATGTTGTTTGCGCCCTATTTGCCCAGTGTCAAAGAAGGCAGTGCACCCAACAAATGGCAAAAGAAACCCGTGTACGACTTCCCTTGGATTCCGGGGGCTGAGCCCACCCGAGTCAATGAAGAAACTGTGGTGGGTGCAGGCGAACAAATGCTCGGCCGTCTGTACGCCAAGATTTCTTTCGACCACCCGCCAGAGCCTGTGGTGGATACAAAACCGATGGCTGACAGCAATGCAACCGGCAAAGAAGCCGCAGGTTCAGCCAAAGAAAGCAAGAAAAACCGAAAAAATCGCGTGACCGATGCTG
>JALRAA010000165.1:0-279 GCA_023262645.1 Burkholderiaceae bacterium | reverse complement strand
GCCATGGATGCGAAAAAGAACAGCACGTCGCAACCCGGCAAAGTACTGTGCGAAAGCGTCACTTGTTTAGACGCGGCTCGGGATGCCTTGGTGGAGGACGCCAGAGTCAAAGGCTGGGAAATGTTGCTCAACCGACGCGTCAGCATGCACCAGTCTTTTCAGTTTGCTCGGTTCGGCCGGGTTATTTGGATCGAGCTGAACCTGATCGCGCCCAAAGAACTGGTGATTGAGTATTCGTTGATGCCAGAGCAAAACACGTTGTCGAAAAAATAATCGCCC
>JALRAA010000164.1 GCA_023262645.1 Burkholderiaceae bacterium | reverse complement strand
AGGTCAGTTGATACAAGACGGGCGCATGTACGTGTTCACCACGCGTGCGGACACCATCATGGGTGTCACATTTTGTGCGGTCGCACCCGAGCATCCGTTGGCGCAGCATGCAGCGGCCTCTCATCCCGCTTTGGCGGCTTTCATCGAAGCATGCAAAGCCGGTGGCACCACCGAAGCCGAGTTGGCCGTGAAAGACAAGGTCGGCATGGACACGGGCCTGACCGTGACGCACCCGTTGACGGGTGAACCCGTAGCCGTGTGGGTCGGCAACTATGTGTTGATGGGTTATGGCGACGGTGCGGTCATGGGTGTGCCAGCCCATGATGAGCGCGATTTTGCGTTTGCCTTGAAGTACCAATTGGAAATCAAACAGGTGGTCAGTGTGGGTGCCGCTGCGGCGACAGCATCCGGCGAATCCGCTGGCGCTCACCAAGACAAAGTGGCAGGAGTATTCGATCACCAAGTTTGGCAAGAGTGGTACGCCACCAAAGACGGTGTTTGCATCAACTCCGGCTCGCTGGATGGTTTGCGCTTCAAAGATGCGGTGAACAAGGTGGCTGAGTTGCTGTCCGCAAAAAATCTGGGCGAGAAAAAAACCACTTGGCGTTTACGCGATTGGGGTGTGAGCCGACAACGCTATTGGGGCACACCCATTCCCATCATCCATTGCGATGAACATGGCGCCGTGCCGGTGCCTGAAAAAGACCTGCCCGTGGTCTTGCCGCAAGACTGTATTCCCGATGGCTCTGGCAACCCTTTGCACAAACACGAGGGCTTTCACCAGGGCGTGGTGTGTCCGACCTGTGGCAAACCTGCCAAGCGTGAAACCGACACCATGGACACGTTTGTCGATTCAAGTTGGTATTACATGCGCTATTGCGATCCGGTCAACGAAGAACACATGGTGGCGCAAGGCACGGCTTATTGGATGCGTCAAGCTGGCGTATCACAGGGCGGCAGCGGCATGGACCAATACATCGGCGGTATTGAACACGCCATATTGCATTTGTTGTATGCGCGGTTTTGGACCAAGGTGATGCGCGATTTGGGTTTGGTGTCTGTCGATGAACCCTTTACCCAATTGCTGACCCAAGGCATGGTGCTCAACCACATTTATTCGCGCAAAGGTGACAAGGGCGGCATCGAATATTTCTGGCCGCATGAAGTGCAAGACCAACACGACGCCAACGGCAAAGTGATTGGCGCGGTGCTCAAACAAGCCAAGGGTGATTTACCAGCGGGTACCGCGATCACCTATGAAGGCGTGGGCACCATGAGCAAAAGCAAAAACAACGGCGTCGACCCACAAGACCTGATCGAGCGCTATGGCGCTGACACCGCGCGGCTCTACACCATGTTCACGGCACCGCCAGAGGCCACATTGGAGTGGAACGATGCAGCGGTCGAAGGCAGTTTTCGGTTTTTGCGCCGGGTCTGGAATTTTGCGCACCAGCACCGCCAAAGCATTGCCAGGGGTTCAGCGGTTGGCCAAGCAAGCGGTTTTGGCAAAGCGGCCAAGGCCTTGCGTTTTGACATCCACAGCGTGCTCAAGCAAGCCAATTACGACTACGAGCGCATGCAATACAACACCGTGGTCTCGGCGGTCATGAAAATGCTCAACGCCCTCGAGGATGCTGCACTCAGTGACACCCATGAGGATGCGACTGCACTGACCGAATGCCTGTCCATTTTGTTGCGCGTGCTCTACCCGGTGTGCCCACACCTGAGTTGCCACTTGTGGTTGGACTTGGGGTATGACAAGTTGCATGGTCCGTTGTGGGATGCCGCATGGCCTACGGTCGATGACAGCGCACTGGTGAAGGACGAAATAGAGTTGATGCTGCAAGTCAATGGCAAATTGCGTGGCTCATTGCGGGTCAGTCCCAGCGCAGACACAGCCACGATCGAGCAAGCAGCCTTGGCCAGCGAAGCTTTTCAAAAGCAGTCGCAAGGCGCAGCACCGAAAAAAATCATCGTCGTGCCCGGGCGTTTGGTGAACCTGGTGATCTGACGGTGCAAACGGTGCAAATGTTGACAAACCCGCGCCGACACTGGTTGCGGCAAGTCGCGCGTGGGGGTGTCAGTGTGGCGTCTGTGGCCGTGCTCACCGCTTGCGGTTTTCAATTGCGCAAGGCGCCCGATTTGCCGTTCAAAACGCTCTATACCAACATCGCCGAAACCTCGCCTTTTGGGCAACTTCTCAGGCGTAATCTGAAAAGTCTGGGCAACTTAGAAATCATCACCGACGTGCGCGACATTGAACGCGCCGATGTGATTTTGGAATTGATTCAGGAGCTCCAAGAAAAGGTGATTCTCAGTCGCTCATCTACCGGCACGGTACGCGAATTCACCTTGCGTTTGCGGGTCAGATTCAAATTGCGTACACGCAATGGCGATGAACTGATTCCTGACTCCGAGATCGTGCAAGAGCGAGAAATCAGTTTCAATGAAACCTCGGCGTTGTCCAAAGAATCTGAAGAGCAACTGCTGTACCGCGACATGCGCTCAGACCTGGTGCAGCAACTGATTCGACGACTCGCGGCTGCGCGCTTGCCCTGACACCCGGCCATGCAAATCGCATCTGCACGTTTGCAAGAACAGTTGGCCAAAGGCCTTCGCAGCATTTACACATTGCACGGTGACGAGCCCTTGTTGCAACAGGAGGCCGCTGATTTGATTCGGCAAACCGCACGCGACCAAGGCTACACAGAACGCCATGTGTTCACCGTGGCTGGGGCACATTTTGATTGGGAGTCGGTGCTGGCTGCTGCGGGTGCGATGAGCCTGTTCTCTGACAAGTTGTTGCTGGATCTGCGCATTCCTTCAGGCAAGCCAGGCAAAGAGGGCAGCGTGGCATTGCAGTCGTTGGTTGAGCGCATGGCCGATCAACAAGAGGTGTTGCTCTTGGTGCTGTTGCCGCGCTTAGACAAAGCCACCAAAAGCAGCGGCTGGTTCATGGCTCTGGACAACCACGGCGCTACGGTTCAGCTCGACCCGATCGAGCGCAACAGTCTGCCGACTTGGATTGCGCACCGCCTTGGCCAGCAACAACAACGGGTGAAGGAAGGCGAAGAAGGGCAGCGCAGCCTGCAGTTTTTTGCCGACCGGGTGGAAGGCAATTTGTTGGCCGCGCACCAAGAGATTCAAAAGCTTGGCTTGTTGTATCCGCCGGGCGAGTTGGATTTTGGGCAAATCGAGCGTGCGGTGTTGAATGTGGCCCGTTACGACGTGTTCAAACTCACCGAAGCGGTACTGGCCGGGCAACACTTGCGGGTGCAACGCATGGTGGACGGTTTGCAAGCCGAAGGTGTGTCGGAAGTCTTGGTGCATTACACCTTGGCCGAAGATATTCGCAGTTTGAAGCGGGTCAAAGATGCTGTGACGGCTGGGCGTCCTTTGCCCCAAGTGTTGCGTGAGCAACGGGTCTGGGGTTTGAAAGAACGTTTGTTCGAACGGGTGTTGCCGCAACTCAAAACCGCTCAACTGGAGCGTTTGCTGCAAAGCGCCCATCAGGTTGACGGCATTGTCAAAGGCATGAAATTGCCCACATGGCCCAGCGACAACTGGCAGGCCTTGTTGCGTTTGGCATTGATGTTCAGCAAGGCTTGCCAACCGCGCTGACCACAGGCAAGCGGCTGTGTTGGCTTGCTTGACAGGTTTATGAGCGCCTGCGCCTTCTCTGCCAAAATCAGTCCATGAACGCCCACACCATTCCCGAACTCATGTTGGCATTGGGCCAGCAGGCCAAGCAAGCCAGCGCCGCCATGGCCAAAGCCAGCGCTGCCAGCAAAAGCCACGCATTGCGAGAACTCGCCCGCTTGTTGCGCACCGATACCGCTGCATTGGTGGCCGCCAACCAAGAGGATATGCAACGCGCCGCCGCCCAAGGTTTGGACGGCCCGATGCTCGACCGGCTGAAATTGACCCCGTCTATTTTGGAGACCTGTGCCGTGGGTTGCGAACAACTCGCGACCATGCCCGACATCATCGGCAGCATCATCGGCATGACCCAGCAGCCCAGCGGCATACGCGTGGGGCAGATGCGTGTGCCCATCGGGGTGTTTGGCATGATTTTCGAAAGCCGTCCCAATGTCACCATTGAGGCAGCTTCATTGGCCATCAAGAGTGGCAACGCCTGTATTTTGCGAGGGGGCTCAGAGGCCTTGGCCTCGAACACCGCACTGGCGCAAAGGGTGCAACAGGCCTTGCAAGTGGCTGGCTTGCCTGCAGAAGCGGTGCAACTCGTGCCCACCACCGACCGCGAAGCGGTGGGCTTGCTCATCGCCATGCCAGCCTATGTCGATGTCATCATTCCGCGCGGCGGCAAAGGTTTGATCGAACGCATCAGCCGGGACGCCAAGGTGCCGGTGATCAAACATTTGGACGGCAACTGCCACACTTACATCGACGATCCCTGCGATTTGTCTTGATTTTTTGAGCAATGGTTTTTCATACCAAGCAATGACATCTGGTTTGCCATATTTCAAAGCATCGTTGATAATACCATCATTTAGATTGGCATCATTTTTCTTTTTGCTGTATCGCTCACTATGAGAGGCGTATAGTATCTCGCTTTCTGCGACAACAGATACTGCCGCATCGTGATTTAATGC
>JALRAA010000163.1 GCA_023262645.1 Burkholderiaceae bacterium | reverse complement strand
TCTGTGGGACGACGGCGTGATCGACCCTGCCGATACCCGGCAAGTGTTGGCTTTGGCCTTGTCAGCCGCACTGAATTCCCCGATACCCGACACCCGTTTCGGTGTTTTCCGTATGTGATTTTTTTGAGATGAACAACATGAACCATATTTACGAATTGCCTGAACACCAAACCTTGCGCGATCAGATGGCCCGATTTTTAGAGCGCGAGGTCGAGCCCTATGGCATGGAATGGGAAAAGCAAGGCAAAGTGCCTCGCGATGTGTTGCGCAAAATGGGTCAGGCGGGATTTTTTGGCTTGATGTATGAGAGCGAATACGGCGGCGCAGAAGCCGATGCTTTGACCAATCTGGTGTTTGCCGAAGCCTTGTCGCAATCGACATTCGCCGGTTTTATCGTCAGCGTGTTGGTGCATACCGACATGGCCAGTCCGCATTTGCACCATGCCGGTACCCCCGCACAAAAAGCCAAGTACATGCCGCGCATCATTGCAGGCGAAACCATCAGTGCGGTCGCCATGACCGAACCCGGCGCGGGTTCGGATTTGTCTGGCATGCGCAGCACAGCGCGGCGTGAAGGCGACGCCTGGGTGCTCAACGGTACCAAGATGTTCATCACCAATGGCGTGCATGCCGATGTGTATTTTGTGGCGGCCAAAACCGGCACCGGCAAACACCAAATGTCGATGTTCATCGTGGAAAAAGGCACGCCCGGATTCAGTGTGGGGCGGTCTTTGGACAAAACCGGTTGGTTGTGCTCGGACACCGCAGAGTTGGTGCTTGACAACGTGCGTCTCGGCCCTGAAGCCTTGCTGGGTGAGCAGGACAAGGGCTTTTATGCTCTGATGAAAAATTTGCAAACCGAGCGTATTGCCTTGGCTGCCATGGCGGTGGGCCATTGCCAACGCGCCATCGAATTGACCTTGGACTATGTGCGCCAACGCCAAGCATTTGGCAAAAGCCTGTGGGAGATGCAACACATTCGCCAACGCATCGCCATGCTTGACGCCAAAACCCGCGCTGCACGCCAATTCATGTACCACTGTGCCTGGTCGGTCACACAAGACCACGACATCGTGCAAGAAGTGTCCATGCTCAAAGCCTTGACAGGTGATTTGGTGAATGAGGTGGTGGGCGGTTGCTTGCAATTTTGGGGCGGCATGGGCTATATGCGCGAGGCACCGATTGAAAGGCTGTGGCGCGACGCCCGTGTGCTGGCCATTGGTGGCGGCGCCACCGAAGTCATGCTGGAAGAAGTGGCCAAGCGCTATTGATGCCATGTTTCAAAAAATACTGATTGCCAACCGAGGTGAAATTGCTTGCCGAGTGGCTGCCACCGCAGCCCGTTTGGGCGTTCAAACCGTGGCGGTGTATTCCGACGCAGACGCCAAAGCCGCGCATGTGCAAGCTTGCGATGAAGCGGTGCATATAGGGGGTGCAGCAGTACAAGACAGCTATTTGCAATGGCAGCGTATTTTGGATGCGGCTGTGCAAACCGGTGCACAAGCGGTGCATCCAGGCTATGGTTTTTTGAGTGAGAACGCTGACTTTGCCAAAGCGTGTGCCAAAGCAGGCTTGGTGTTTATCGGCCCCGGCGTAGAAGCCATTCAAGCCATGGGACTCAAAGCGGCCTCCAAACAGTTGATGGAAAAAGCCGGTGTGCCCTTGGTGCCGGGTTACCACGGCGCCGACCAATCACCTGCCGTGCTGGCGAGTGAAGCAAAGCGCATTGGCTTTCCGGTATTGATCAAAGCCAGCGCTGGCGGTGGCGGCAAAGGCATGCGCATTGTGCACAAGGACAGCGATTTCGCTGACGCATTGGCTTCATGCCAGCGCGAAGCGAAAAACAGTTTTGGCGACGATGCCGTGCTGATTGAAAAGTATGTGCAACGCCCGCGCCATATTGAAATTCAAGTTTTTGGTGACAGCCAAGGAAACGTGATTCATTTGCACGAGCGCGATTGTTCGGTGCAACGCAGACACCAAAAGGTGTTGGAAGAATCACCGGCACCTGGCATGTCTGCCGACATGCGCGAGCGCATGGGTGCAGCGGCGATAGCGGCGGCCAAAGCGGTGAACTATGTCGGTGCTGGAACGGTGGAATTCATCGTTGAGCAATCCGAACGGGGCATGGAATTTTTCTTCATGGAAATGAACACCCGTTTGCAAGTCGAGCACCCCGTTACCGAAGCCGTCACCGGTTTGGATTTGGTGGAATGGCAATTGCGCATTGCTTGCGGCGAGCCTTTGCCATTGACGCAAGCCCAAGTCCATGTCAACGGCCATGCGATCGAAGCGCGCATTTGTGCCGAAACACCAGAACACGATTTTTTACCTGCCATCGGCCACCTGCATGTGTTGAAAGCGCCGCCAGCCAGCCGCTTTAGCGTGTCGCCCATCCGATGGGACAGCGGGGTGCGAGAAGGCGACAGCATCAGCCCGCATTACGATTCGATGATTGCCAAACTGATTGTGCATGGTGAGACGCGAGAGCAGGCATTGGCCCGTTTGGATCAGGCCTTGTCGCAATTGCATGTGTCAGGCGTGCAAAACAACGTGGCTTTTTTGCGCCGCCTATTGCGTACCGATTCTTTTGCACACGCGCAGCTTGACACAGCGTTGATCACACGTGAACACGCAAAGTTATTTGGCCAAATTGGCTTGCCGATCACACATGCTGTGGCGGCTGCTGTGGCCGCCCAATTGCGCGCAGAGCAGCCACCCAGCATGGGTTGGACGGACCCTTGGTCCCTACGCAACGATTGGTTGCTGCAAGGGCAATCGCGTCGACACTTTGTATTTCACTGCCATGGCGTGGCTTACCCAGCCGTGTTGACGCGCACCGTGCGTGGCGGCATGACACTGCGGATGGCCGACCAAGAGGCGGCTTTCGATTGGGCCGACGAAGCCGGACCCCTTCAATGGCATTGGGGCAGTCAATCTTTGCGCTGCCACGTCTATCGCCACGGCCAAGACAGCCATGTGTTTGCAGAGGCGGGCGAAGTGTGTTTGACGCGTATCGATCCGCTGGCGCATGATTCGCAAGACTCGGTGGTCAGCGGCAATTTGGCCGCACCCATGCCGGGTAAGCTGCTGTCGTTTGCCGTGTCCGTCGGTGAAAAAGTGGCCGCTGGCCAAGCCTTGGCCGTGATGGAAGCCATGAAGATGGAGCACACAGTGGCAGCACCCACGGCTGGCACGGTGGCAGAGTTGTTGTATGCACCCGGTGACCAAGTGGCCGAGGGTGCACCTTTGTTGCGTTTGACAACCGAATGACAGGAATTTTTCATGGCGCCCATACCCACCCCTTGGCATGCATTGCGTCAGCGATGGGAGTCGGTGTTGCACACGCCCACAGGACAGTCGTTGGTGTCACCCTGTGTATCGGTGTGCACCATGCATGCCGAACGCGATGAATGCCTTGGGTGCTTGCGCAGCATCGATGAGATTGCGCGATGGGGCATGAGCACGCCAGCGCAACAACGCGAAATCTGGCAGCGATTGGGCCAACGTATTGCGCAACATTTCAAAGAGACCTGATATGCACTCCCTGACGTTTTATTTCGATGTGATCAGCCCGTATGCGTATTTGGCATTCGACCAATTGCCGCGCACTTTGCAAGGCTTGAGTTATCAAGTCCGTTACCAACCGGTGTTGTTCGGCGGTTTGTTGAACCACCACGGGCAATTGGGGCCGGTCGAAGTGGCTGGCAAACGCGAATGGACTTATCGCCAGTCGCTGTGGTTGGCCAGGCAGCAAGGTTTGGATGTGCAATTGCCGGCTGCGCATCCTTTCAACCCATTGCCGCTGTTGCGCTTGGCGATCGCCTGCGATACCAGCGGTCAACCCAACCGTCATGTGTGTGAAGCGGTGTTCAAGCACGTGTGGTGTGGTGGCTTGAACCCGACCGATCCAGACCGTTTGGCCGAATTGACCCAACGCTTGCAACCGGCTCGCTCTCCCGACGCGCAAGAGGTCAAAGACAGATTGCGCCACAACACCGAACAAGCCATCGCTGACGGCGTGTTCGGCGTTCCCAGTATCCAAGCGGATGGTGAAATGTTTTGGGGTTTAGACGCGCTGCCTATGCTGCGGGAATATTTGCAAGGCGACGATTGGTACCGCAGTCCAGCGTGGACGTCAGCGGTCGATGTACCGGCAGGTATACAACGCAAACGCTAAAAATTCGCATCGTGAAATAGAGCGCAAGGGTTTGCCCTAGGGTTGTCAGCCCTTGTTCAGTTTTCTGTCAGTCGCTGGCAAGTACTGGCAAACAAAATACCGACAGACCCCATTCAGCGGGCAAACTCAAGGAGACATCATGGCCATCGTGCATGAAGACCGACCCATGTCGGCGGAAGAAAAGAAAGTCATTTTTGCCTCGTCACTGGGCACGGTGTTCGAGTGGTATGACTTCTATCTGTACGGCTCACTCGCCGCCATCATTGCCAAACAGTTTTTCAGCGGATTGGACCAAGGCTCCGCCTTCATCTTTGCGTTGCTCGCGTTTGCCGCAGGTTTCATCGTGCGTCCGTTCGGTGCCATTTTCTTTGGCCGCTTGGGCGACATGATCGGTCGCAAATACACCTTCTTGGTGACCATTTTGATCATGGGTTTGTCCA
>JALRAA010000162.1 GCA_023262645.1 Burkholderiaceae bacterium | reverse complement strand
TACGCCCGTTTGTATGCCAAAAAATTAGGTATAGAGTTGCCTGAATTGGTGTTCATGGATATCAAACGAGCAGACGGCAACACTTCTGCTCCCTTCTCTCCCATACCTGCTTTTTTGATCAAAGAAAAATCTAAAGAGAACGATTAGCCCTCCATGAAAGTCTCCGTGCCATGAAATTGGATACCCAAACAACAATCTTCATGATTTGTTTGGTGTATTTGATATTGCACGGTGCTATCTGGTTTGCCCTTCAAGAATACAGAAGCCAACAAGTCAAACTCTGGTGCTTGTCGGGCATTGTCAGTGGATTGGCTGTGGTTTTACTGTCGATGCGCGGTGTGGTGTCGGAATTTGTATTTATTTATATCGCTCAACTGCTGATGTTGGCGGGCAATTGGGGACGCATGGTGGCGCTTCGCATGTACTTGTTGCCAGAACCACTATCTCGTGCTCTTCTTGCATACCACGTGGCAAATATTTTGTATTTCTGTGTATTTTGCGTATTGATTGCCTTGTGGAATGCAGAATGGGAAGCCTTGATGCTTTTCAATGGTTTTTATGCACTGCTGTGCTTTGACTACTTCCGCATAGGGCTCAAACTTTTTCGCCGCCAATCCACATTGGGCGCGCAATTACTCATGTGGGCAGGACTGACCTTCACTGTCACGTTGGGGGTCAGAACCGTCGGCGTTGCGTTGGCTGGCACCATAGACGATTTGTATGCACCGAGTTGGCACCAAGGCATCATGGTGATCGGACAATTCATTGCCATCACACTCAGCAATATCGCTTTTTTGCGCATATTTTTAGAGATTGCCGAACGAAAAAAACTGGAAATCGCCCATGAACTCAGCGTCAGCAATGAACGCGCTGATGCCATGCACCGCAACAGTTTGAATTTAAAACAATTGCTCGACGAGAGAGAGGAAATTATTCGGCAATTGAGCATCTTCAACAAAACCGCAGGCATGGGCGCTTTGGTCGCCAGTTTGGCCCATGAACTCAACCAACCGTTGACAGTGATTCAAATGAACACGGAAATGATTGATCTGGTGATCAACAACCAAAACATCTCATTGAACGAAAACGTCAATATCCAAAGCGCCATGGATGGTTTAAAAAAAGCCAACCAGCGCGCCGCCACCATCATTCAAACCCTGCGCAATATGTTTCGCCATGGAAACCGCACGGTTTCCACTTTCGATTTCAACGACTTGGTCAATGAAGTTGTTTTGATCAGCACATCAACTTTGCAAAGACAACGCATAGACATTCAGATGGCACTCTGTCATCAACCACTTCAAATCACGGGTGATAAGTCGCAACTACAGCAAGTCCTGCTCAATTTGGTGACCAATGCCAGCGAAGCGTTTCCAGAACATTTTTTACGCGCTAAAACGATAGACATACGGACCAGTCTTCATGTAGGTTATTTTGAATTGACAGTGCGCGATAACGGCACCGGCATTTCACCTGAAATTGAAGAAAACATATTTGAATTGCTGCGAACCAACAAAGAATCAGGCATGGGTATTGGTCTGTGGCTAAGCAAAACGATTGTTGAATCTCACCATGGCAGTATCCATTTCACCACCAGCAACGAAGGGACTTGCTTTACCTTGCATTTGCCTATTGAAGCCTCACGATCACCAAAAACAGTTGATGTCAATAAAGCACAATTGTCATAATTGATGTGATCGAAAAACATTGGCGCTCATGCCCAAGCCGAAAAACTCAAATTACTCACGCGTGATTCAGGGCGCTACAAAACCTACTTTCCCAAAATCAAATTGATCTGTCCATGACAGGCGGATACGACCCATCTGCTCACCTCACCGCATGAAAGCCTAATTCTATGAACAGCTTGAACGACAGCAGCCCTCCTCTGCTTCATATCGCCAATGGTGTGGCCCACATAACGCTCAATCGCCCGGCCCAACGCAATCGGCTAGAGAACAGTGACCTCACAACATTGCTGCAACAGTTTGAGCAGATCAACCATGATGCATCTGTGCGTGTGATGGTGTTGACCGCCAACACACAGGGCCAACCCAAACCAGTGTTTTGTGCGGGCTACGACATTGGCGGGTTTTCGGACAACGCAAGCGGTTCGAGCGCCTTTGAAAAAGTACCCGAGGCCTTGGCGCGCTTGAGACCGATCACGATTTGCGCCTTGAACGGCAGTGTCTATGGCGGCGCGACCGACTTGGTGTTGGCTTGCGACCTGCGCATCGCTTTGAACGGTATTGAATGGCGCATGCCCGCCACCGCACTCGGGCTGCATTACTACCCCAGCGGCTTGCAACGCTATGTCAGCCAGTTGGGTTTGGTCGCCGCCAAGCGCGCATTTTTAACAGCACGGGTGTTTGACCAAACACAATTGCAGGCATTGGGGCTGTTTGAAAGTTGGCATGCTCCCCATGAATGGGACAAGGGCTTGCAATGGTTGGTCGACGATGTGTTGTCACTGGCTCCGTTGGCCGCGCAACACACCAAGCGTTCGCTGTATGAAATGGGTGCGGGACTGTATGACGAAAACCGTTTGCGTCAGCGCGAATTTGAAAGTGCTGCCAGCGAAGATTTCGCCGAAGGCTTGAAAGCATTTGCTGAGAAACGCAAGCCCGCATTCAAAGGCCGATAAGCCTTTATTCACCTGCTTCTCTTATGGTTTTCACCACTGTACGGGTGGTTTTATCCAATTACATTACTTTTTGCCGTTACTAGCACTTTGGTAATCAGATTTTTATCTAAAAGATGAATAAGCAGTTTCATCGTCTTTGCGCATTCACCCTGGCATTGCTGGGTTGCTTGGCGGTGCATGCGCAAAACGCGTTCGTGGTGGACGACAACACCACGGTGATATTCAGCGACAAAACCAATGTGCGGGTGTTGCAAGCCCCCAGCCCCGACGCCACGCTGGATGACATGCGTGCGATGGATTCACAGTTTGCTCCCGCAACATCCATCGCCGCCATTTCACCCACCGCCATCTATTGGATCAAGCAAACGCTGGTCAACCAATCGCCGCACGAAAAACAACTTCGCATCGCCCCATCGGGTTGGACTGTGCATCAAAACTATGTGGTTCGTCAATCATCGGTTGAAAAACTCCAATCCAACGGCAACAGCGCCAACTACAACTGGCTGGCAGAAATCAACCCGTTCACCACGCCTGCACGCAATGACAACAGCCAATATGCGATTTTCAATTTGCGCAGTGGCGAAACTGTCGACATTTATTCACGCGTCAAATCGCATAGCTCTGTACCCGCCAAAACTTTCTCGCTGAATTTCTATGACCACGCCAGTTACTTAGAGTTGCGGCGTTTTGGTGTGTACTTTGAAGGCGGCATGCTGGGGTTGTTGATCGCATTGGCGGTGTTTGGTTGGTACAGCTATGTACAAAACCGTGACAAAACCAGTTTGGCTTATGGGGTGTGGCTGACCGTTGGTGTCACACAGTGTTTGTTCTTGCCCATCCACGATGGTCAGCGCATCACTGAATTTTTTGTTCACATGGAAGATCAAAAAATTGGGTGGCAGTATTTGGCGCAGGTGCTCTACTCTTGCGTCTCTTATGCGCAGACTGTTTTGTACGTGGTGTTTGCCAGAAATTTCTTGGATTTGAAAATCCACTTTCCCACCTTTTACAAAATTTCCAACATTTGGATTGGCTGGGAAGTCATCCACTTGAGTGCGTTGATAACACAGCAGCACTCATTGAACCAACAGGTTTTTTGGATGCCCGTGCTGATTCCGATTGTGTTGATGCTGCTGTCAATTTACGTGTGTGCCTACATCAGACTGCAACAAGGTTTGACCGTGGCGAAATTCTTCATGGTCGCCATGGTGCCCTATATGTTCTTCAGGGTGTCGTTCATGCTGGGCATTGCAGGTTTTCAATCGCCCTTTAGCTTTCTGCCGCAATCGGGTTTTGGTTTGTTTTTCCAAAACACCAACACCAACCAAGCCTTTGGCGTTTGCTGTGAAGCCATGATCATGGCACTGGCCGTGATCAGCCGCACCCGTTGGCTGCAACAAGAATTGGCCAACAGCATCCAATCGCAAAACGATTTGATGGCCAACCAAAACAAGGTGCTCGAACACACCGTGGCCGAGCGCACCAAAGAGCTTGCGGAGCAACACCAAGCGTTAGACGAGGCGCACCAACTGGTGGTGGGCTCGGTGAATTACGCCAGCCGTTTGCAACGCGGCCAATTGCCTCGACCCGTGCGTCTAGAAAATCGGTTTGCTTCATTTGCCACGATTTGGGAGCCACGCGACACCATTGGTGGCGACTTGTATTGGGTGTCATCGTCGCAGCATGATGGGCCGTTTGTTTTGTCGGTGGCCGATTGCACGGGGCACGGTGTGCCGGGTGCCATGTTGTCGTTGTTGGTCAGCAATTCGCTGGAGCGAATTTATGCCAATGACACGATGGAAGACCCGGTGTCTGATGGCCACTGATTTCGACGTCAGCCATCGGGGTTGGTGCGTTGTGACTAGGTGCCACCGCACGGCGGGAGATGACACGGACGCCCGCAACAGCGTTGCGGCCACCATCCACAGGGGAGACGAGCGACACCTGTCGGCAAAACGTCACAGCCCCACATCGGAGAGTGAGAACACAAAGTGCC
>JALRAA010000161.1 GCA_023262645.1 Burkholderiaceae bacterium | reverse complement strand
TCATCCGCAAAGGGTTTCGCGTTGCAGTTTGCGAACAGTTGGAAAACCCCGCCGAGGCAAAGAAGCGCGGCTACAAAGCGGTCGTCAAACGCGATGTCGTGCGACTGGTCACGCCCGGCACCCTGACCGATGCCGAATTGTTGAACGACAAAACCGAAGCCTATGTGCTGGCGGTGCATGCCAGTGAACGTGCAGGCAAAGCCCAGGGTTGTGGCTTGGCTTGGCTGAGCGTCACCGAAGGTGAACTGCGCTTGGCCGAATGTGCCAGCGACCAGTTACCTGCATGGTTGGCACGCATTGCACCGAGCGAAGTGATTTACAGCAGCGATTTACCTGCGCATTTATGGCATTTGTTGGCGGACGTGCACGTCAAATCTGAACGCCCGGCATGGGCGTTTGACAGCGCCTTGGGCCAGCGCAAATTGCTTGAACAATTGCATGCCGCCTCTTTGGAAGCATGGCAAGCGCAAGACCTGCTGCAAGCCCACGCAGCCGCATCGGCTTTGTTGGCTTATGCCGAGCACACCCAAGGCCGCAGCTTGACCCATGTGCAAAAGCTGCGGGTCGAGCGCAACGAAGAACGTATCGATTTACCCGCCACCACTCGCCGAAATTTAGAGCTCACACAAACCTTGCGGGGTGAAGACAGCCCCACCTTGTTTTCGTTGTTGGACACATGCATGACAGGCATGGGCAGTCGCACGCTCAAACGCTGGTTGTTAGAGCCGCCGCGCGAACGCAGCCTGGCTCAACAACGGCTTGAAGCCATAGCCGCACTGCAAGGCCAGCACGGCGCCGGTGTTTGGCGTGATTTACGCACTGCTTTGAAAGGCTTGGGCGATGTGCAACGCATCAGTGCGCGCGTTGCCCTGCGGCAAGCGCGGCCCCGCGAATTGGTCGCGCTGGGCCATGCCTTGGTACGCGCCACGCAATTGCCCGAACTTTTGCAAAACGCAGCAGACACACCTTGGTTGCAAACGTTATGCAAATCGCTCATGTCACCACCTGCATGCATCGATTTGCTGCAACGCGCTTTGTTGCCCGAACCGTCGGCGATGGTGCGTGATGGTGGGGTGATGAACCACGGATTCGACAGCGAGTTGGATGAGCTTCGGCATATCCAAACCAACGGCGACAGTTTTTTGTTGGCGCTGGAAGCACGTGAGCGCGAACGCACCGGTATTGGTAACCTCAAAGTGCAATACAACCGGGTGCATGGTTTTTATATTGAAATCAGCCAAGGCCAACTTGACAAAGTTCCAGACGATTACAGACGGCGTCAAACGCTGAAAAATGCCGAGCGCTTCATCACCCCGGAGCTCAAGGCGTTTGAAGACAAAGCCTTGTCTGCGCAAGAACGTGCTTTGGCCCGGGAAAAATGGCTGTTCGAACAATTGCTGGACGACTTGCAACAGTATGTGCCTGCGTTGTCACAAGTGGCTTGGGCATTGGCCACCCTGGATGTGCTGGCATGTTTAAGCGAACGTTCGCTCACGCTCAATTGGTGTGCACCTGAACTGGTCAACACCCCAGGTATCAGCATCACACAAGGAAGGCATCCGGTGGTCGAGGCGCGATTGGCCGAAACCGGCGGCAACTTCATTGCCAACGACACGCAACTGGGTCCGACCCAACGCATGCAAATCATCACTGGCCCCAACATGGGCGGCAAATCCACTTACATGCGACAAGTGGCGCTCATCGTGTTGTTGGCCAGCATCGGCAGCCATGTGCCTGCCAGTGCTTGCCGCATTGGTCCGATTGACGCCATACACACACGCATCGGCGCTGCGGATGATTTGGCGAATGCACAGTCGACGTTCATGTTGGAGATGACCGAGGGCGCGCAGATTTTGCAAGCCGCCACACCCCAGAGTTTGGTGTTGATGGACGAAATTGGGCGCGGCACTTCCACTTTTGATGGCTTGGCGTTGGCCAGTGGTATTGCCACGTACTTGCACGACAAGTCGCAGTCTTACTGCTTGTTCGCCACGCATTATTTTGAATTGACCGAGTTTGCAGCGTCGCACCGTGCGGCGGTCAATGTGCATGTGAGCGCTGCCGAAAGTGGCAACGACATTGTGTTTTTACATGAAATACAACCCGGTCCTGCCAATCGCAGTTACGGCATACAAGTGGCCCGCTTGGCAGGCATGCCAAGCAGCGTGTTGAACCATGCCAAGCATGCCTTGGCAACACTTGAAAACGATGCTCAAAATGCTCGCGCTCAAGTGGACTTGTTCGCGCAACCCCCGCAAGACATCGACCAAGGCCCCTCACCTTTACAAGCCACCCTGGCTGGCATGGACCCTGACCAAATGAGTCCGCGCGAAGCGCTGGATGCGCTGTACGCACTGAAAAAACTCATATGACACCCGCCCAACCCAAACCGGTTCCTTCGGGCACACCACTGGTGATTTTTTTTCACGGCAACAGTTTTCCCGCCAGCACTTACAGCGTCATGCTCAACGCTTTGCGTGATCGCGGTATGCAAGTCCAAGCCTTGGAAAAAATCGGACACAACCCCGCATACCCTGTCACCAGCAATTGGCCGCATCTCGTCGAAGAAGTACATGCATTTGCGCAGCCTTTGATTGCCGCGCACACTGGCCCCGTGGTGTTGGTAGGTCATTCGCTGGGGGGAATGCTCAGTCTGATGCTGGCGGCCCAATACCCCCATTTGGCGCATGCCGTTGTGATGGTGGATGCACCCGCGGTTGGAGGCATACAGGCCAAAGTGCTGCAGTTGTCGAAAACATTTTCATTGAACAAAAAATTTTCGCCCGGCGCCGTCAGCCGCAAAAGGCGCAATGCTTGGCCTTCACTCGCTGAAGCGCATGCGCATTTCGCAGGAAAAAAAGTGTTTGCACGCTGGGATCCGCAAGTGCTGAAAGACTATGTCAACCACGGTACGCATGAAATCCACACACCAGAGGGGCCCAAACGCGTGCTGAGTTTTGATCGCCAGATTGAAACATTGATTTATGAATCGGTACCGCACAACCTGGAGCGATTGTTGAAAAAACATCCCCTGGCCTGCCCTGTCAGTTTGGTGGCTGCGCGCCATTCGAGAGAGATGCGATTAGCGGGCACAGATTTCACCCAAAAAATCACAAAAGGCCGTATTTGCATCATTGACGGAACGCATTTGGTACCGATGGAGAGGCCTTTGGTCACGGCTGCTGCGGTCGAAGCGGCCATCCTGAACATGTTGAGCCTTAAGGTTGCCAGATCACCCAACCCTGATGGGCCGTGACCAACACCACCACTCCAAACCCAATGCGGTACCAAGCAAACGGCACAAAATTGTGCGTGGATATGTAGCGCAACAACCAACGCACACACGCCCAAGCGCTGAGAAATGAAAACACCAGACCGACGGCAAACATAGGCAAATCAGCCACACTGAGAAGTGCCCGTTCTTTGTAAAGACTGTAGACACCTGCCCCGATCAGGGTGGGGATGGCCAAATAAAAAGAAAATTCGGTAGCGGCCTTGCGCGACAAACCCAGCAACATGCCGCCGATGATGGTCGCACCACTGCGACTGGTCCCAGGCACCATGGCCAAACATTGCACCAAGCCGACTTTCAAGGCATCCAGTGGCGACATGGACTCGACATTCACGATACGCACATGGTCATCGGGATGACCATCGTGCAAAGGCTTGCGCCCCCATCGCTCCACCCACAAAATGACCAAACCACCGATGATGAAAGTGGTGGCCACCACGGTAGGTGTGAACAAATGCGCCTTGATGGTTTTGCCAAGCAACAAACCCAACACAACGGCAGGCAAAAAACCAATCAACACATTGGCGGCGAAGCGGCGCGCCAAGCGTTGCGACGGCAAAGCCAGCACAGTCGCGCTGATTTTTTGCCAAAACACCAGCACCACAGCAAAGATGGCTCCGGTCTGTATCGCAATGTCAAACACCTTGGCCTTCTCGTCATCAAAACCCAGCAAAGCACCCGCCAGAATCAGGTGACCGGTGGAAGAAATGGGTAAAAACTCGGTCAGACCTTCCACGATGCCCATGACAGCGGCTTTCAAAAGCAACATGAAATCCACGGCGTATCCTTATGATTAATTTGGGTTTATTCTAAACACCGGTGGTTTTCAATTCCTTGCTACGTTCACGGTGGTTGGCAAATTCACTTTGGTATGTGTGTTCGGTATGGGATTTAGAAACACAGTGTCACCCGCCTAAAATCCCCGCATGACCAAACCCGCCTCTCCAGCCACAAACGAAGAACACAAACCCAGCAACTTTCTGCGCCAAATCATTGAAAACGATTTGGCCAAAGGCACATATGCCAACCGCCGCTGGGCGGGCTGTCCAGGCGATGCAGCGCACCACGCAACAGGCGAACCCGACCCCGCCAAAATTCGCACCCGGTTTCCGCCTGAGCCCAACGGTTATTTGCACGTGGGCCACGCCAAAAGCATTTGCATCAACTTTGGGTTGGCGCGCGACTATGGCGGTGTATGCCATTTGCGGTTTGACGACACCAACCCCGAAAAAGAAGACACCGAGTATGTGAACAGCATCATCGATGCGGTGAAGTGGCTGGGCTTCAGTTGGAGCCAACCGGGCAACGACGCGCCCTACCAAGCCAGCGATTATTTTGATTTCATGTACCGCGCAGCCGAGCAT
>JALRAA010000160.1 GCA_023262645.1 Burkholderiaceae bacterium | reverse complement strand
GTACCCCATTGATCGGCACCCCTTTTTGGCACCAAGCATGATCACTCTTTCCAACGACACAACACACTTGGCCACAGCCTTGGCCGAGCGGTTCAAAGAATTGCTCGCAGGCGAACCCGCGAGCTGGGATGAGATCGCAAACACCGTGCCCACCGCATGGACAGGCACACCTTTTGAATCGGTGTGGTGTGGCGCGAGGTTGCTGGGGTTTGTGCCGGATGACGCAGATTGCATCGCCCATGCATGGCAAGCGCAATCGCAACGCACGGGAGGTTTTGATGCCACGTGTTGGCCTTGTGATGCACAAGATTTTTCTTTTTCCTCTTCAACAGTACACCCTGCATTTGCCACTTGCCCGGCTGCACTGGGCTTGTATGCGGTGGTGCCTGACGCGCAATGGGTGTCGCGCATGGTGGATTTGGGTGTACCCACAGTGCAATTGCGTTTTAAATCTGACAACCGCAAAGCGATTGAAAAAGAGGTGCTGGCAGCAGTCCAAGCGGTGACAGGAAGTTCTACCCATTTGTTCATCAACGACCATTGGCAAGAAGCGATAGATGCAGGTGCCTATGGTGTTCATTTGGGACAAGAGGACATGGAACTGGCTTCGCTTGACGCGATTCGCTCGGCAGGTTTGCGACTGGGTCTGAGTTCCCATGGTTATGCCGAAATGCTCAAAGCCTGCGCTGTTCACCCCAGCTATTTGGCGCTGGGTGCTGTGTTTCCCACCACGCTCAAACGCATGGCCACCGCCCCACAAGGGTTGGGGCGACTTGCCATGTACGCCCAACTGATGCGCGGGCGTTCGTTGGTTGCTATCGGTGGTATCGATCTAGAACGCTTGCCTGCCGTGATGAAAACCGGCGTGGGCTCCGTGGCGTTTGTTCGGGCCATCACGGCGGCAGACGATGTGGCACAAGCCGTTGCACAATTGCAATCATGCATGGCAAAACATATCTAATACTGCGCAATCACACAAGGGAGCCGATGGATGACCGACACCAGAGCCATTGTTCACACCACCCCGGGTAAGGTGCACGGCCCCATCAACCGTTTGATGAGCCCGGGTGATCTCGGTCATTTGCTCAAACCCTTTGTGTTTTTAGATTACGTGGATGCACCCAGTGACGGTGGCCCATCGTTTGGGTTTCATCCCCATTCAGGCATTGCCACACTGACCTTCCCTCTGAATTTTGGGATTCGCCATGAGGTCTCCAGTGGTCGAGTCGATGAAGTGTTGCCACGCGGTATTGAATGGCTGATTGCAGGCGAAGGCATTTGGCACAAAGCCACGCCCATGTCTGCAACATCACCCCGATTGCAGGGATTTCAAATCTGGTTTTCTCTGCCAGCCTCCCATGAACTTGCCCCTTCGTCAACCCAATTCATTGCCCCCGAAGACGTGCCTAAGCGCGGGCCAGTGAGTGTGTTGTTGGGCCACTATCTGGACGCCACGAGTCCTGTCAATGCGCCATTCAACGCCAGTTATTTATGGGTAGAACTCAAAGCTGGGGAAGAATTCATCTACACACCGCCTGACTCACACAACCTGGCTTGGGTCTACGTACAACATGGTCAACTGCGATCCGCAGACAGGCATTTACAAAATGAATTGGCGGTATTTGCAGACGGTCACCAAGCACTGACATTGCATGCGCTGACAGACAGCGGGTTTTTGTTGGGTTCAGCGGCACGGCACCCGCATGAACTGATATTGGGCTATTACTCGGTACACACCAGCGAAGAAACTCTGGCACAAGGTGAAGCCCATATTGCCAAACTGGGTGAAGCCATGAAACGTGCGCCGCGTTAAACAAATGCCCAACACGCACAGACTTGGGTTCACCGTTTATCAGAAGCTGAACTGATCCCCAGCGCTACCTCAGCCACCCCTTCAACCCGTCCGGTGATGCGGTCGCCAGGTACCACAGGTCCGACGCCTTCTGGCGTGCCTGTGTAAATCAAGTCCCCCGGTTGCAGGTGGTAGAACAATGAAAGGTCAGAAATGATTTCTCTCACATTCCAAATCAATTTATTGACATCAGAAGACTGTTTGGTTTGTCCGTTGACCTCCAGCGCGATCGCACCGTGATCGATGATCTGCTCTGGCATAGGCACAATTTCACTGCACACAGAACCGTGCTCAATGTCTTTGCCCAAATCCCATGGACGTCCTTTGTCTCGCGCAACCAATTGCAAATCACGACGGGTCATGTCCAGACCTGCGGCATAGCCGTAAATATGTTCAGGTGCATTTTCTTGACTGATACGAAATCCGGCTTTGCCAATGGCCACCACCAACTCCATTTCAAAATGGTAATTTTGTGTCTCTGGAGGATATGGCACGTTGGCGCCGCTTTGCACCAAGGTTTGCGTGGCCTTGGTGAAGTAAAAAGGCCGTTCAGTGGATTTGTCGACCGGCTTGCCCATTTCTTGCGCATGCGCGTGGTAATTACGACCCACAAAAAATAAACGCTGCACTGCAAAGCGTGCACCGATGCCTTTGATCGGCAAGGAAAAAACAGGGGGAGGTGGAAAAACATAAACAGCCATGGTGAATTTCAATCCATTCAAAAAAATACTCAACCTCGGTTTTCGTACACACCCAGTTTTCGGTGCAAAGGAGATTCATCTGCGATGAAAATAAAAGAGGCTTTGTCAGCTTGCAAATTCGTCAATGTCACCGCCTCATACCCCGGTGCGCAACAGGTATCTGCTTCGACCATATGAAATTGGCGGTTGACGATCTGCGCTTGCACCTCGCCCTCAATCACATGAAACACTTGAGCAGGTGAGCGGGCAGGCAATCGAAGTGACTGTCCGGGGCGCAGCATCAACGCATAAAACCCCAAAATATTTTCTGCATCTCCACCTGTTTCAGGGTTGGTGTAAGTGACTTGCACCTGCTCAAGGGCTGGGTTATCTTCAGCCAGTGCTTGCAATGCAGCCTTGGCATCCGTCCATGCGTAGCGCAACATGGGGTAGGGTTTTTGGCTGCGCTCAAATACTCGGGTGGGCACAACGCCGCCGTGTGCATATTGCCGATCACCCCGTCCAGTAAGCACTTTTTGCGGCTCGCCGTTGACATGGTATGAGGCCTCCATGTAGTAGACCAACGGAAGGTCCAACACATCAAGCCATATGACCGGGTCTGTCCCGTCGTGGCCATGCTCGTGCCATAGACCGGTGGGCGTCAAAATCAAATCGCCTCTGTGCATCGGGCATTTTTCACCATCCACCGTGGTGTATGCGCCCTCGCCTTCGACGATCATTCGCACCGCATTCGGCGTATGCCTATGGCTGGGTGCCCATTCGCCAGGCAGCAACAGCTGCATGCCCAAATACATGGCAGAACTCGCTTGCATTTTGTCCAAGCCATGCCCTGGGTTGGCTAACACCAATACACGCCGCTCGGCTTTTTCAATCGGCGTGAGCTCACCTGCTTTCAAGAGCAGGGGCTTCAATCTTTTGTAGGGCCAATGCGTGGGCTGGGTTTGGCGCGTTGGAATATGCGGAGGCAACACACCACGCAAGCTTGGCCACAGCGGCACCACATTCAGGTCGCGCAAGTCTTGGACATAGTTTTCTGGCAAGTCTTCCAATCGGCCAAGTTCATGGGTCATGGTGGTTTCCTTTGAAAGCGGTTTGGCGTTCAAACCATGTTGACGAAAACGCGCTTGTTCTCGATACGCACTGGATACACACGGATATTCTCGGTAAGCGGTGCGCACAAGGCTTTGCCTGTGCAGACATCGAAACGGCCTTGGTGAAATGGACATTCAATTTCACGGCCTTCCAAGAAACCATCGCTCAAACGTGCTGCGCCATGGGTACACAAGTTGTCGGTCGCATACAACTCGCCCTGCACCTCATAGAGTGCGATTTCTTTGCCTTGGACATTCACCGCCATGACTTCGCCTTCAAACACATCCTCGAGTGCCATGACATCCATCCATGAATCGTTCATGTGAAATTCCTTAAATGGGATAAATGATGGAGTTGGCAATCATTTCGCTGTCGTAGACGCACAGTCGAGATTGGAATTTCAACCCGCCACTGGTGCGAACAATCTGATCGCGGTAAAAGCCAACCGACAAAATGGTCGAGTCACCATCGAATTTGGTGCGAATCACTGTGTAGTTGGCCTCGGAGTGAATGCGGTTTGCGTTGTCCTCTAAAGACAGAATCCGGGGAGTTCCCACGATATGGCGCTGATAGTAGGGGTCGTGGTAGAGGGTTTCCTTCACACCATAAACCCTGTCTTTGATCATGGCCTGGCTCTCTAATGCGAGCAAACACAAAGGCAAACCTTGCTCAAAATTTTCTCGCGGCTGCAAGCGGTATGTACCTTCTTCTACAAAGAAGTCAGGCCACTTTTCCCATTCTGCAGAATCACACACCATGGCGTAATCACTGTAGAGACTCAAGAGTTCAAAATAGGTTTTGAAGTCCACCATGGTCACTCTCCCATCACCCGTCGCCAGTATTTGTACATACCGCGAATCAATGTTTCCGTGACCATGTGGTCTGTGTCACCCACTTCGTATCCCCCCATTTCTACCAAGGTGCGGTGCGCAGGTTTTTGCTCAAACCCTTGTTGCGACCATTCAATCACTTCGCCGTCGTCTGCGGACACAAAGCCGGCCGGGCCAAACAGATTGGCCTGTATCAAACGGCGTTGTTCCATCTCTGGTGTGTCGTCCT
>JALRAA010000015.1 GCA_023262645.1 Burkholderiaceae bacterium | reverse complement strand
GATTGAACACCAGACAGTCGGCCCAGTGCTTGGGTAAGGTTGACATTGCCCATTTGATTTAATTCAGCTTTGTCCAATGCATCTACATCACTGGTGACTGTCGCTAAGGGCTCGCCCAGTCGATTTGCTGTTATAAATATTTCTTGTAGTTGTGGAGTTTGACTGTATGCCGGTGAAATGACATTCAAAAAGCAGAACGCATTTAGGCATGCGCCCGCCATGATCGGTTTAGAAAATTTCATGATGATGAATACCAGCCAATTGCCCTCACCGCCTTCCCCGACAGTGCATGGACGTTACGAAGTCGCGACTCGCGTGACTCCACCTTGTTGGCCGGTATCCGGGCTGGCGAAAACAACCTTGTCCGCCTTCCCAGTCGCTTGTTCAAGGCAACCAGTGGCTGTGTGGGACAGGGCGGAAACACCGCGAGGTGTTTCGTTCGCTTGACCGTTGCGGGGGCAGCGCAGGCTGGTGATCAACTCGTGCCATGTACCGAAAAGATGTACTTGTTCGAGCGAAAACTTCTGCTTCCCGTTGAACTGCGGTATGTGAACCACACCGCGAGCACCAACCTTTGCATTCTAGCCACAAGCCCTCGGTACGCGCCTAAAATGCCGCTCATGTCTGAAAACAACCCCTTGGATTCCGTACTGGAACGCGTTGAGCGATTGCTGGTGCGCTACGAAGAACTCAAACGCACCAACGATTTGCTGGTCGGTCAAGTGGAGACGCTTACCCAAGAGCGTGATTCGCTCAAATCCCGTTTGCAAGCCGCTCGCAGCCGCATTGACGGCTTGCTCGACCGATTGCCCTTGGACATCAAGGACGGCGCATGAACCAGGTCGAAGTACAAATCATGGGACAGAGTTACATACTCGGTTGCCCTGTCGGTGCGGAAGAGCGATTTCAATCGGCGGTGCGCAAAGTAGATGCCGCCATGTGCAGTATTCGCGACGCAGGAAAAATCAAAGCACGTGACCGGATTGCCGTGTTAGCCGCCCTCAATCTTGCGTTTGAGTTGTCTGATTTTTCTGCAGCACCCAGCGAACCTGTCACCTCTAACCACAACCTCAACAACCTATTGCACCGACTCGATGCGGCTTTAGGCCACGATGGTCACCTTTTATGACACATGCTCCTACAATGGCCTCGTCTGCAAGTCTGCTGGGTTTATATTTCTTGAACCAATGCTCTATGGAGCCCCGGGCTTGGAACATCGTCTTGTGAGCGTGATCATCTCGCGAAGATGAACCCAACACCTGACTGACCTCGCCCACCTGAACCTTTTGTTCAGGATGACAGCCCGGCAGATCCTTGCAGACACCTTCTTTATGTTTTACCTATTCACTTCCCCCCTTCTGTCATGAGTCTTCGTATCGCCATCGTCGGCGCAGGTGCCATTGGCGGCTACTTGGGCGTCAAACTCTCTCTGGCTGGTCATGATGTGACCTTCATTGCACGGGGTGCCAACCTGCAAGCCATTCAACACAGCGGCATGAAATTGATGCTCGAAGATGGCAACGAATTGCATGCCAAAGATGTCAAGGCTTCTGACATAGCGGGCGCTGATCAATACGACTATGTGTTGGTCACACTCAAATCACACCAAGTGGCGCCAGTGGCTGCAGACATCGCGGCGCTGTGCCACGAACACAGTTGTATCGTCACCCTGCAAAATGGGTTGCCTTGGTGGTACTTTCATGAATTGCCGGGCGAGTTCAAGGGCCGACAGCTCAGCAGTTTGGATCCCAACGGCCAACTCTGGGAACGGCTCAAACCCGAGCGCGTGATCGGCGCAGCGGTCTATCCAGCAGCCGAGTTGGTCGCGCCTGGCGTGGTGCGACTGATTGAAGGCAACCGATTCACTTTGGGGGAACCCAGCGGTGAAAAATCTGAACGTGTCATGCAATTGGCACAAGCCATGATCGGCGCGGGATTCAAAACGCCTGTGTCCACCGACATTCGCTCTGAACTCTGGGTCAAGTTGTGGGGCAACTTGAGCTTTAACCCGGTCTCAGCGTTGACACATGCCACGTTGCAAGACATCGCTGAATTCGCACCCTCGCGTGAAGTCGTGGCGAACATGATGCAAGAAGCGCAAGCGGTGGCCGAGCGAACAGGCATTCAATTCAAAATCAGCATCGACAAACGCATTGCAGGCGCACAAGCTGTCGGTGCACACAAAACATCCATGCTTCAAGACATCGAACAAGGCAAAGCCTTGGAACTCGATGCATTGCTTGGCAGCGTGATCGAATTGGGGCAAATTGTGGGCATAGCGACACCCACGTTGCACACCGTACACAACCTGTGTTTGTTGCTGCAGCAATCCGTGCTTCGCAGCGGTCACGGGCTCTCATTGATGGCAAAGGAATGACATGAATACGTTGACCGATTGGATGAAAGCTGGCCAAGACACCGCCACCTGTTTGAGCGCTTCGGGTGCCGCGCCCCTGACCTATGCAGCATTACGCCAGTTAGCGAAAGAAGTAGAACAAACCTTGAACAGCGTGGGCATTGGTAGAAACGACCGAGTGGCGTTGGTGTTACCTAACGGTGCAGAGATGGCCGCCTCTTTTGTCACGGTAGCCGCCTGCTGTACCTCTGCCCCTTTGAATCCTTCTTACCGCGCTGATGAATTCGAGTTTTATTTGAACGACTTGAATGCCAAAGCACTGGTGGTGGAAGCAGGCTCAAGTTCAGCTTCCATCGAAGTGGCCCGCAAATTGGGCGTCTCAGTTTTGGTGTTGCACCCCACACCGGCCAAAGGCGCGGGTTCTTTCACGCTAGACACCTCATCGCGCACAGCCGCTGCGGCTTCTCAACCAGGGCCAGCGCAGGCAGACGATGTGGCATTGGTACTGCACACGTCCGGTACCACTTCGCGTCCCAAAATCGTCCCGTTGACCCAGCGCAACGTTTGCGCCTCGGCGCAACACATTGCGGCCAGCACACGCTTCACGGCGCAAGACCGTGGCTTGAATGTCATGCCCTTGTTCCATATCCACGGGCTGATCGCAGGCATTTTGGCGCCCTTGTCCCAAGGGGGAGAAGTGCATTGCACATCGGGCTTTAATGCGCTGAAATTTTTTGCACAAATGGAAGACGTCAAACCGACTTGGTACACCGCTGTGCCCACCATGCACCAAGCCATTCTGTCCAGAGCAGCGAACAACAAAGAGGTGATTGCGCGTGTGCCATTGCGATTCATTCGCTCGTCATCGTCTTCTTTGCCGCCACAAGTGTTGGCAGAGCTGGAAGCAACGTTCCACGCGCCGGTGATTGAGGCTTATGGCATGACAGAAGCGGCACACCAAATGGCATGCAACCCGCTGCCCCCGGCGCAGCGCAAGCCCGGCACCGTGGGTATCGCGGCTGGCCCTGAAGTGGCGATCATGGACAACGACGGTCATTTGCTTGCAGCGGGCGCAACCGGTGAAATTGTCATTCGCGGCCCGAACGTCACCCCCGGTTATGAGAACAACGACAAAGCCAATGCTGAGGCATTCACCCATGGTTGGTTTCGCACCGGGGACCAAGGCATCATTGACTCTGAGGGCTACATCAGCATCACCGGTCGTCTCAAAGAAATCATCAATCGCGGAGGAGAAAAAATCAGCCCACGTGAAATTGATGAAATCTTGATGGACCATCCAGCCGTGGGTCAGGTGGTGTGCTTTGGCATTCCGCATGAAAAATTGGGTGAGGAAGTTGGTGCTGCAGTCGTCTTGCGTGAAGGCCAGTCTGCCTCTGAAAAAGAGTTGCGCGATTACGTTGCCACGCGTGTGGCAGATTTCAAAGTGCCGCGCAAAATTTTGTTGCTGGAAGACATTCCCAAAGGCGCAACCGGCAAACTTCAACGCATCGGCATGGCCCAAAAACTTGGCTTGGCCTGATGTATGAATGAATGGCCATGGCTGCTGCTGGCACTGGCCATACTCGGGTCATGCGCCGGTTTTTTAGCGGGCTTGCTGGGCGTCGGCGGTGCGCTGGTGATGATCCCTTTTTTGACTTACCTGTTGCACCACCTGGAGATGGGTACCGACATGGCGGTGAAGATGGCTATCGCCACAGGCATGTCCACCATTGTTGTCACGTCTTTGGCCAGTACGCGCGCTCACCACAAAGCGGGTTCGGTACGCTGGGATTTATTCAAGGGGCTGGCCCCTGGCTTGGTATTGGGCAGTGCTGTTTCAAGCCTTTGGTTGTTCTCGGTCATCAAAGGCACCGTACTTGCCTTGCTGTTTGGGGGCTTCACCGCATTTTCGGCCACGCAAATGTTGCTGGACAAAAAACCCAAACCCAGTCGCCAAATGCCCAGTGCGGTTGGGCAATCCGCCGTGGGTAGCCTGATTGGTCTGGTCTCAGGTTTGGTGGGTGCCGGTGGCGCATTTATCAGCGTGCCCTTCATGACATGGTGCAACGTGCCGTTGAGGCAAGCGGTCGGTACGAGCGCGGCACTCGGATTTCCGATCGCATTGGTCAATGCTTTGGGTTATGTGGTGAGTGGCTGGTCTGTGCAAGACACACCGCCTCACAGTTTTGGGTTTGTCTGGTTGCCAGGATTCTTCACCATTTGTGTGTGCACGGTATTCACGGCACCCATGGGTGCACGATTTGCACAGCGACTGCCCGTGGTCAAACTCAAACGTGGGTTTGCATTATTGCTGTATGCCTTGGCTTGCACCATGATTTACCGGGGACTGAGCGCTGCTTAAAGTCGTGTAGTACCGATTACATCCATCCATTCGGCATACACCATGGTGAATTTTTTTGGGTGAGTCCTGACCACAATCCTGCAGTGGCCGTCACTGTGAGCAGAAATCCTGATACGCGAGTCCCCAAGTGCTCGTTTTGCCAAGCCGTATGGATGCCGCTTGTTTTACGCCACCGAATCGGATGCGAATGTTTGGAATTTCCCCAAAGAGACCATAACCATGGCACAACCGTCAGTACCAATCCACCGCCCAATGCAAACATGACCATCACCAAGGCTCCTTGCAACGCACCGGAAGTAAACATGGCCACCAACAAAGCTGAATACAACAAGCCGCAAGGCAGTAAGGCCCACACCATACCCAGCCACAAAGGCGACCATAAGTGACCCGGGTTGCGCTGCGGTTTGTGTGACAAGCTGCGCCAAATTTTTTCGCCGAAACGGTTGATCCACAAGGGTTGCTTAGCCTGCCATATCAACCACAAGCCCCACACCACCGCGGTTATGTGCAACATGCTCCACAGCGGATGAAAAACCGCAGTTTGCCCAGCCAACCATGCCAATGAATTCATAGAAACTGCAGCAATCGCACCCAAGACACCATAGCCCAGTAAGCGTCCTGATTGAAATAAGAACAGGTTGCGCCAAGCTGATTGACCCGGCCATCGCGCCACACCCATGCACCCCGAGCCACACATGACCAAACAGTGTGGCCCTCCGGCAATGCCCATCAACAATGCACTCAACAGCAGTGAGGCCAGCATCACAATATTTTGGAGAAATGTGCGCGCTGTCCATCTGCCTGCACATATTTGTCAAACACCATGGCGATGGCCCTCACCACATACCAACCGAGCGAGGTGACTTCAATGGCATGCGACTCAAGTTTGACCAAACCAGATTCAACCAATGTTTCTACTTGAGTTAACTCACGGGCAAAGTATTTTTTGAAATTCAACAAATGAGCCTCTTCAATGCCCGCCATTTCCACCCTGCCTTGACACATCAGCGCCATGATGATGCTGCGCCTAACCAAGTCATCACGGGTCAAAGCTACCCCCTTGACCACAGGCAATTTACCAAGGTGCAGCAAGTCGCTGTATTCCTCCAGTGATTTGGTATTTTGAACATAACTTGCACCCATGCTGCCAATCGATGAAACACCCAAGCCCAGCAAATCCCCATCGGGACGTGTGCTGTAGCCCTGAAAATTTCGATGCAATCTACCCTGCCGTTTGGCGACAGACAAACTGTCCTGTGGCAACGCAAAATGGTCCATGCCTATGTAGACATAGCCTGCGTCTTGCATGCGCTCTAAGGCCATGGCGAGCATGGTCGTTTTCTGTGCCGCTTGGGGCAATGCAGCGACATTGATATGGCGCTGTGGTTTGAAGCGCGCTGGCAAATGCGCATAGCCATACAACGCCAAACGTTCTGGACGCAACTGCAATACCGACTCTAATGTGTTGTGCCATCCACTGACGGTTTGCATAGGCAGGCCATAAATCAAATCCAGATTGATGGATGAAAAACCCACGCTTCTGGCGGAATGAATGACAGCATTGACATCATCTAAGGACTGCATGCGATGAACCGCTTCTTGCACCTTGGGGTCGAAATCCTGTATGCCTAAACTTAAACGGTTGAAACCCATGGCCCATAAATGGTGTAGGCGTTCATCGTTGACGGTTCGAGGATCCACTTCAATAGCGTATTCACCACCGACTTGCCACTGAAAAACAGATCGAAGGCATTGCATCAACTCGCTGAGTTCAGCGTCCTTGAAATAAGTGGGCGTTCCACCCCCCAAATGCACCTGCGAGACAAATGGTCCTTGTCCCAAATGCGGCAACAACAAATCTATTTCACGCTTTAAGTCATCCAGGTAGTCCATGGCCTTCTGGTAGTTACCGGTGATGATCTTGTTGCATGCACAGTAGTAGCATAAAGATACGCAAAACGGTATATGCACATACAACGAAAGCGGTGATGTCTTCGCTCTGGCGCTGGCTTTGCGTTCCTCTAGGGCCTGAATGAACTGTGCCTCGCCGTGGGCGTCGACAAATCTGTCGGCCGTGGGATAGGACGTGTAACGGGGACCGGGCACGTCAAATTCCTGAAGAATCGCAATAGGTATGTTGGTATTCATGGTGTTAGCACCCATAATGTGCCTATAGCTCAAAGGGTTTGTATTGAGCTATGTCAAAAAATGTTTTTATAAACACCACAAAACCATTGCCCAGCCATGAACCCTCAGACTTTCAAAGTCGCATGTTCTAACTGCAATTTGCGCGAACTGTGCATGCCTGTCGACTTGAGCGCTGCTGATCTAGACCGCATCGACACGTTGGTTGGAGCCCGCCGCAAAGTCCAACGAGGCGAGTCCCTGTATCACAACGGTGAATCTTTCCACTCTTTGTTTGCTATCCGCACCGGTTTTTTCAAAACCAGTGTGACGCTTGAAGATGGCAGAGAGCAAGTCACGGGCTTTCAAATGGCCGGCGAAATCATGGGCTTAGACGGCATTGTCAGCGACCACCATACTTGCGATGCAGTGGCACTGGAAAATGCCGAAGTGTGTGTGATGCCGTTTGAAAAAATTGAAGAGCTGTCACGCGAAGTCAATGCGTTGCAGCACCATGTGCACAAAATCATGAGCCGTGAAATCGTCCGAGAACATGGTGTCATGATGATGCTGGGCAGTATGCGGGCCGAAGAACGACTGGCCGCTTTTCTGTTGAACTTGACCACGCGATTGCATGCCCGAGGATTCTCCCGCTCAGAATTGGTGCTGCGCATGACCCGAGAAGAAATTGGCAGCTATTTGGGCCTGAAGATAGAAACTGTCAGCCGCACATTTTCTAAACTGGTCGACGACGGTGTGCTGGAAGTGAAGCAAAAAAATCTGCGTATCCTCAAACCAGAAACGCTCAAAGAACTGGTCAACGCACCGGCTTGTTAATTTCCCCTTTCAGTATTTCACGGTGTCACCGACGCGGCGTGGTTTCTTCCCTGAATAGCAGGTGTCATCGCTTGTTTTTGGTGAGCGGGTGCTTGGTCAATTTGGGATTTGACTTGCTCAGCATCTTTCTTGAAATCGATGTCGTTGCCTTGAAACGCAAACAAGGCCGACACAACGCTTGCCACTACCACCAATAACGGGCCAGACACCACCAACCAAACATGGCCATAACGCCACCAAGGCTGGCTAATTAACGTGGTATTTGCAGACATTTCATTTCCTCTCATTCGTACTAGCGTGGCACCAAAAAAACTGCTTTTTCAGTCACATGCAAACTGCCATCATCATTTGACACATCAAACCAAACAGGATGTGAACCCGGTGTCAATTGCTCGTAGGAAACACCGACCCGCACGGGCATCCAACGAGATTGTGCGGCGTCGACGCTCAATTCGTCACTGGCATAAATAGCCATGCCATCTAACCCTCGAACTTGTATGTGGAGCCCTTGTTTCTCTTCTGTGGCGTTCATGATTTGCAAACGATAGACATTCTCAACTTCACCTTGCTGCGTGATACGCGGCATTCCCCTGTCACGAATCACATCCACTTTGAGCGGCATACGCAACCACAAACTCAGACCCAGCGTCAGAATCAAGGTCCATAACACCCCTGTATATATCAAAACACGGGGACGGAAAATTCTGCGCCACATTTGCGATTTGGTCCAGCCGTTTTGCATGGCATTTTGGGTGGCATAACGAATCAATCCTGTGTCATAGCCCATTTTTTCCATGACACCATCACAGACGTCCACACATGCAGCGCATCCAATGCACTCATACTGCAAACCCTGTCGAATGTCTATGCCCGTCGGACACACATGCACACACAAATCGCAATCCACACAAGCGCCTAATCCAGTGACTGCTAATGCAACATGGCGTGACCGACTGCCGCGTGGCTCGCCACGCCTTTCGTCATAGGTCACGATCAATGTGTCACGGTCAAACATGGCGCTTTGAAATCGCGCATACGGGCACATGTATTTGCATACTTGCTCACGCATGAATCCCGCATTTCCATAAGTGGCAAAACCATAAAAAAACACCCAAAAAACTTCCCATGAACCCATGCGTGTTTGAAAAAATTCCATGCCTAATTCACGGATCGGTGTGAAATAGCCTACAAACGTAAAGCCAGTCCAAATAGACAAGCCGAGCCAAATGGTGTGCTTATAGGTTTTTTTGACCAACTTTTCCAATGACATGTCGCCAGCGTCCAAACGCATGCGTGCACTTCGATCGCCTTCTACCTTGCGCTCTATCCACATGAACAATTCACTGTAGACCGTTTGCGGACAGGCGTAACCACACCATAAGCGCCCCGCCACCGCTGTGAATAAAAACAAAGACAAGGCGCTGACCACCAACAAGCCAGTCAGATAAATAAAGTCTTGTGGGTAAAGCACCAGCCCAAAGATATAAAAGCGTCTGGCTCCCAAGTCAAACAGCACCACCTGACGCTGTCCCCATTCCAACCATGGCAAGCCGTAAAACACCAACTGCGTGATGACCACACCCAACCAACGCCAACGCGCAAATAAACCTTGCACGGTACGCGGATAAATTTTCGGCATGGATGCATACAGAAATTCAGATGAATGGGCATCATCTGCTTTCTGTATGGGAATGACTGTAGAAGAAGTGTCTCTCGAGTTCAAAGTCAATTCACAGATGAGGTTGGGTGCGACAGGGACCACACATAACCCGTCAGCACATGGATTTGAGAACTGCTGAGTCGGTCTTTTTGTGCCGGCATGACATTGACCTTGCCGTTGTTCACCATGTTCACAATGGCTTGTTCACCCCAGCCATGTAACCAGGTTTTATCGGTCAAGTTGGGTGCGCCTATGGCCTGATTGCCTTTGCCATCCATGCCATGGCAAGAACTGCAGACGGTGAATTTGGACTTGCCGGTGGCTGCTTTCAAGGAATCGTGCGGGCTGCCGGAGAGGCTCAAAACGTAATGCGCGACTTCTGATATTTCTTGGGGACTACCCACGGCCTGCGCCATAGAGGGCATCACACCTTGTCGACCATTGGTGATACTGGCCTTGATCGTGACCGGATCACCACCATACAACCAATCACCGTCTGTCAAATTAGGGAATCCTTTTGAACCTTGGGCATCGGAACCATGGCATTGCGCACAGTTGTTCATGAACAAGCGCTCACCTATCGCCATGGCCTTGGAGTCACGAGGTAATTGCTCGACAGGCAAGGCATCAAATGCCGCATACAAAGGTGCCACAGCTTTTTCTGCATCCACCATTTCAGTGGTGTACTCTGCTTGAGAAGACCAAGACTTGCTGCCTTTGTAATTGCCAAGGCCCGGAAACAGCCACAAATAACACAGCCCAAAAATCACACTCAATACAAACAGTCCAACCCACCACAGCGGTAAGGGGTTGTTCATTTCGCGCAAATCTTCGTCCCAGACATGTCCGGTGGTGTTGTCAGCATGGCCGATGGATTTTTTGCGTGCGGTCAACCACAACAACACCAAGCAGGCAATGATGCCGAGCACACTGATAACTGAGATGTATGTAGACCAAAACGAACTGGTGAAATCACTCATGACAATCCTTACTCATCCAAAAAAGGCAGACGGGAGGCTTCCTCAAACTGGCGTGTTTTTCGGCGATCGACCGTCCACCAGACGATACCGATGAATAAGAAAAAACTCAGCACCGTGACAGCGACGCGCAAAAAAATGGTGTTGTCCATGGTTGTTCCTTATTTGAGTGCGCGGCCCAGGGACTGCAAATACGCAATCAGCGCAGTTAACTCTGTTTTATCCCGTACATCCTCGGCTGCTTTGGCAATCTCGTCATCGCTGTAGGGCACACCCACGGCACGCAACGCTCTTAAGTGATTCGGCATGGCATTGGCATCCACCACATTTTTCTCCAACCAAGGATATGCGGGCATGTTGGATTCGGGCACCAAATCGCGAGGGTTGATCAGGTGTGCTTGATGCCAATCGTCGCTGTATTTACCCCCCACACGGTGCAGGTCTGGTCCGGTACGTTTGCTGCCCCATTGAAACGGGTGGTCATAGACAAATTCACCGGCAACCGAATAATGGCCATAGCGCAAGGTCTCCGAGCGAAAGGGTCGAATCATTTGCGAATGGCAGTTGTAGCAACCTTCACGCACATATATATCGCGACCGGCCAACTGCAGTGCATTCAACGGAACCACGCCGTCCAAGGGTTGCATGGTGGATTTTTGAAAAAACAAAGGGACGATTTCCACCAGTCCGCCAATGGCAATGACCAGCACGATGAGCACGACCATCAAGAAGCTATGTGTTTCAATTTTCTCGTGGTTAAACGATTTCATGTCAGACATGTGATTCTCCTCAGGCATGCGCCACAACGGTAGGAATAGGTACTGGCTGGACCTGCCCTTTGAAGGCAGTCATCAACACATTCCACAACATGATCAACATACCGCCCAAATACAAGGCTCCGCCTAAAACACGCACCACGTAATACGGATAAGTCGCTTTCACACTTTCAACAAAGGTATAGGTCAGTGTGCCGTCTTCATTGATGGAACGCCACATCAAACCTTGCATGACACCGGCGATCCACATAGCGGCGATGTACAACACAATGCCAACTGTTGCCAGCCAGAAATGCCATTCAATCGCCGACACACTGTGCATTTTTTTCTGTCCGAAGAGTCTGGGTATCAGGAAATACATGGCACCCATGGACACCAAACCGACCCAACCGAGCGCCCCTGAATGGACATGTCCCACGGTCCAGTCGGTGTAATGGCTGAGCGCATTGACTGTCTTGATAGACATCATCGGGCCTTCAAAAGTGCTCATGCCATAAAAGGACAAAGACACGATCATGAATCGCAACACCGGGTCTTCACGCAGTTTGTGCCAGGCCCCTGACAGCGTCATGATGCCGTTGATCATGCCGCCCCAACTGGGCGCGAGCAATATCAACGAAAACACCATGCCAAGTGATTGGGTCCAATCAGGTAATGCGGTGTAATGCAAGTGGTGCGGGCCTGCCCACATGTAGGTGAATATCAATGCCCAAAAGTGAACGATAGATAACCGGTATGAATACACCGGACGCCCCGCTTGTTTCGGAATGAAGTAATACATCATCCCCAAAAATCCAGCCGTCAAGAAAAAACCGACCGCATTGTGCCCATACCACCATTGCACCATGGCGTCTTGCACGCCAGCGTAAGCGGAATATGACTTCATCCACCCTGCAGGCACTGCCGCACTGTTCACCAAATGCAAAACAGCCACGGTCAAAATGAATGCAGCATAAAACCAATTGGCAACGTAGATATGTGAGACCTTGCGCTTGACCACAGTGCCGAAAAACACCACGGCATAAGACACCCAAACCAAGGTGATCAGAATATCGATTGGCCACTCCAATTCAGCATATTCTTTGCCACTGGTGTACCCCAACGGCAAACTGATGGCAGCCGCAACGATCACAGCCTGCCATCCCCAAAAAGTAAATGCAGCTAACTTCGGTGCGAACAAACGGGTTTGCCCTGTGCGTTGCACCACGTAGTAGCTGGTGGCAAACAATGCACAGCCGCCAAATGCAAATATCACCGCGTTGGTATGCAAAGGGCGTAATCGCCCGTAACTCAACCAAGGGATGCCGAAATTCAATTCGGGCCATGCCAATTGGGCGGCGATCAGCAAGCCCACCAGCATTCCAACGACACCCCAGACCACTGTCATGATGGAGAACTGTCGGACCACCGTGTCGCTGTAATTGTTATCAACCAAACTCATGTCAAGCCTTTCACAGAACTGGGTTCAGTATCAGATCTGTCAAGCTGATTGGCTTTGATATAGGTCAATCCTCGCGCAAAATTCGCTCGGCTTCACCTTCTATACGTTCGAATTGGCCGCTGTGAATGGCCCACCAAAGCCCCACGAGTATCAGCAGCACCAGCACCACGGACAAGGGAATAAGTAAATACAAAACATCCATGGTCAGGAAGCCAGGACTTGTTTTGGAGGGTTGACCGCCAACTGCAGCGAATACATGACCACGACCACAGAACTCAATGCCATCCCCAATCCAGCCAACCAAGCAGGCAAATACCCCATGAATGCCAACGGCACACATGACGCGTTGTAGAGAGCGGCCCATGTCAAATTGTGGCGCACCACCCGCATGCTTTTACGGGCAAGCGCCACGGAGTTGGCCACTGCCATCAATTGATGCCCGAGCACCACAACGTCGGAGCGAGCTTGGGCCAACGGCACGGCCTGACCGAATGCAAAAGACACATG
>JALRAA010000159.1 GCA_023262645.1 Burkholderiaceae bacterium | reverse complement strand
GCCTCACGCAACGGGTGTTGAAAGGTTTGCACCATTTGCCTGTGAAGTACCTGCGGGTCCGCAAACACCTCGGCCAAATTGTTGATCGGACCGCAGGGCACCTTGGCGTTTTCAAGCAAGCCCAGCCAGTGGGCTTTGTGTCGTGTTTGCAGACATTGCGCAAGCATCGGAATCAACGTGTCTCGGTTTTGTACCCTGTCTTGGTTGCGCACAAATCGGGGATCACTGGCCCATTGGGGTTGACCGAGGCATTCGCAGAGTTTGGCGAATTGCAGGTCGTTGCCGACAGCGACGATGATGTGATCGCGTTCACCATTGGGTTTGGCTGCCACCTCAAATACTTGGTAGGGAACAATATTGACATGCGCGTTGCCCATGCGGCCAGGCGGAGGTTTGGGCGGGGAATGCACCAGAAAGTTGGCTCCCAAATTGGCCAGCATCGCCACTTGGGTGTCTAACAAGGCCATGTCGATGTGTTGACCTGTGCCGGTTCGTTCGGCATGCCGCAATGCCGCCAAGATGGCGACGGTGGCGTACATGCCGGTGAACAGATCGGCCACGGCCACGCCCACTTTCTGCGGGCCTCCGCCCAGGTCGTCGCGCTCACCGGTCACGCTCATCAGGCCCCCCATGCCTTGAATCGCATAATCGTAGCCCGCTCGCGCGCGATAGGGGCCATTCTGTCCAAAACCCGTGATGCTGCAATACACCAGCTTGGGATTGATAGATTGGAGCGATGCATAGTCCAAGCCATAGCGCTGCATATCGCCAACTTTGAAATTCTCAACCAGTACATCGGCGCGCGCGGCCATGTCGCGGATCAGTTGCTGTCCTTGTGCGCTGGACAGATCGCAAGTGATGGAGCGTTTGTTGCGGTTGGCGCCTAAAAAGTAGGCTGACTCGGCGCTGTGGTTGCCGTCGGGGGCGGGTAAAAAAGGCGGGCCCCATCCGCGGGTGTCGTCACCGACATCGGGGCGTTCAACTTTGACCACATCGGCGCCGAGATCCGCCAAGGTTTGGGTACACCAAGGCCCGGCCAGAACCCGCGACAAATCCAGAACACGAACGCCATCTAATGCATGCATGGCTGAATTGTCCACCAAAGCCCCAACGACTCAAGAAAAAGCGCAGCAGACACACGGCGGGTACCGCCAAAGAAACTTAGCATGGGAGGTCTGGGGCCATAATCCTGACAAAGTACCCGTATATGAGCACACGCATTCTGATCATTGCCCATGCCCCGTTGGCCAGCGCCTTGCGCGATTGTGCCTTGCATGTGTTTCCGGAATGCGCAGAAGAAGTGGTGGCGATAGATGTCCCACCCCAAGAAGCGCCTGAGGTCACGTTTGACCATGCGCTGCAGCGCTTGCAAAACGATGCCTTGTTGCAAACCTTGGTGTTGACCGATGTCATGGGCGCCACGCCCGCCAATGTGGCGCAGCGTCTGGTCAACAGCCAGGACGCCAAATTGGTCGCAGGTGTGAATTTGCCGATGTTGTTGCGCACCGTCTGCTATCGGCATGAAAATTTGGAAGATTTGACACGCCGTGCGCTTGACGGTGGTACCCAAGGCGTGATTCAACTCACCCGCAGTTCTTGATCCAAACAACCACAGGTCGTCATGAAACAAAGCATCAGAGTCATCAATAAATTGGGCTTGCATGCCCGAGCATCCGCCAAGCTGACCAAGATGGCCGGCAGCTTTCCCTGCCAAGTGTGGATTTCCAGAGGCGAGCGGCGTGTGAACGCCAAAAGCATCATGGGCGTGATGATGCTGGCCGCCGGCATGGGTTCCGAGGTCGTGCTGGAGACCGAGGGGCCGGATGCCGACCAGGCACTCGCAGCTTTGCTGGCTTTGATGGCCGACAAGTTCGGCGAAGGCGAATGAGACCAGCATGACGTTTTCCATCCACGGATTGGCCGTCGCGCGCGGCATTGCCATCGGCAAGGCCGTGTTGGTGGCCAGCAGCCGGGTCGATGTGGCGCACTATTTCATCAAGCCGGCCCAGGTGGAAGAAGAATTGGCGCGCATCACCCAGGCACGCAGCGCTGTCATGGCCGAGGTGCAACGCTTGCACCAATCGGTTCCCAAAGACGCCCCGCCTGAACTTCCTGCATTGCTGGAAGTTCACATGATGTTGTTACAAGACGAAATGCTGGCCGATGGTGTCAAGCACTGGGTGACCGATCGGCTCTACAACGCCGAATGGGCGCTGACCTCGCAGTTGGAAGTGGTGGCGCGGCAATTTGACGACATGGAAGACGCGTATTTGCGCGAGCGCAAGGGCGATTTGGAGCAAGTCGTCGAGCGCTTGTTGCGGCACATGAAAGGCTTGCCCACCAGCTTGCCGCAACCCACGGGCCGCAAACCCAGCAGCGCTTGGCAGCAAGACCCCTTGCTCGACGACAGCCATGACGCCCCCCTGGTGTTGGTCGCCCATGATTTGTCGCCCGCCGACATGTTGCAGTTCAAGCAAAGCGTGTTCACAGGCTTTGTCACCGATGTGGGCGGTAAAACCTCTCACACCGCCATCGTCGCGCGCAGCTTGGACATCCCGGCGGTGGTCGGCGCGCGCAGTGCCAGCCATCTGGTGAAGCAGGACGATTGGGTGATCATCGATGGCGATGCGGGGGTGATCATCGTCGACCCCTCCCCGATCATTCTGGCGGAATACGCTTTCAAGCAACGCCAAGCCGAACTGGAAAGAGAACGCTTGGCGCGTTTGCGCCATACGCCGGCGGTCACGCTCGACGGCCAAACGGTGCATTTGCTGGCCAATATCGAATTGCCAGAAGACACCCAACTCGCGGTGGACATGGGCGCGGTGGGCGTGGGCTTGTTTCGCAGCGAGTTTTTGTTCATGGGGCGCGACGGCAAATTGCCGGATGAAGAAGAGCAATACCAAGCTTACAAACGCGCGGTCGAAGGCATGCAGGGCTTGCCGGTCACGATACGCAGTGTGGATGTGGGCGCTGACAAGCCGTTAGACCGCACCGTCAAAGAGCAAGCGCATTTGAACCCGGCACTGGGTCTGCGCGCCATTCGCTGGAGTTTGGCCGACCCCGGCATGTTTCTGAGCCAGTTGCGCGCCATACTGCGGGCGGCGGCGCATGGACAAGTCAATTTGTTGATTCCCATGCTGGGACACGCCAAAGAAATCAAACAAACCTTTCATTGGTTGGCCCATGCCCGTGCGCAGTTGGACAAGAAAGCGATACCTTATGGCCCGTTGCGGGTAGGTGCCATGATCGAAGTGCCTGCTGCCGCTCTCAGTCTGCCCTTGTTTTTGAAGTATTTCGACTTTTTGTCAGTGGGCACGAACGACTTGATTCAATACACCTTGGCGATCGACCGCGCTGACGAGCAAGTGGCGCATTTGTACGATCCTTTGCATCCGGCGATATTGCGTTTGCTCGCCGACACCATCGCCCAAGGCGCTGCAGCGGGCAAAGAAGTGGCTTTGTGCGGAGAAATGGCCGGTGACCCGGCCCTGACCCGTTTGCTGCTGGGTTTGGGCTTGCGCCATTTCTCTATGCACCCCACCCAAATTTTGCGAATCAAACAAGAAGTACTGCGTTCCGATACACAACGCTTGGCGCCCTGGGCGCAATACGTGATGCAAGCCGAGGATCCGGCAGCCGAATTGGTCGCCCGTTGATTCAGGCAGGGCCGCCTGGCATATACACACTCGGATCGGTGTAAACCGCATCCAAAGGAAACCGCACGCCTCGCGCATGGTCTTGTGCGCAGCGCACCAATAAACGGCTGCGGTGCTTTTCTTGGCAGGTCAGCATCTCGTCGATGCCCATCCACAGGGTTCGCACAATGCCGTCATCCAAAGCGCGGCGGGAGTCGTGCTCACCCAAAACACCGGTGAAGGCAAAACGCAAATAGGTGATGTCCTCTTCCGGGTCTTGCGGTGTGGGTGGTTTGCCAAACCGCGACAGGTAAATACCCACCAATGCTGTAGGGGTAAATGCATACGCGGTTTCTTCCAGCACCTCCCGTACACAGGCCTCCAGCGGCGATTCGCCCGGGTCCAAATGCCCGGCGGGGTTGTTGAACATCAGGCCCTTGGGGGTGTGTTCTTCCACCAATAAATAGCGGCCATCTTTTTCAATGATGCCCGCCACTGTCACACTGGGCTTCCAACGGTAGGTCATGGTGCAAAATCCCTGTTTTTCGGGCATGTTGTGAATCTGCGATGATTCTCGCCCATTGCGTAGAGGAGATAACCATGCTGATTGGCGTGCCTGCCGAAACCACGGCGGGTGAAACCCGTGTTGCCGTGACCCCTGAAACGGCCAAAAAAATCATCGCCCAGGGGCATTCCCTCAAGGTGCAATCCGGTGCCGGGGTAGCCGCCAGCGTGACAGACGCCGCTTATGAAGCGGCGGGGGCACAAATCACCGATGCCGCCGGTGCACTGGGCGCCGAATTGGTGCTCAAAGTTCGCGCACCCTCTGCCGCCGAATTGACGCACATGAAATCCGGCAGTGCGTTGATCGGCATGCTCAACCCGTTTGACGCCGAAGGTTTGCAGCGCATCGCTGCTGCTGGCCTCACCAGCTTTGCTCTAGAAGCTGCCCCGCGCACCACCCGCGCACAAAGCATGGACGTGCTGTCCTCCCAAGCCAATATTGCCGGTTACAAGGCGGTCATGATGGCCGCCGACAAATACCAGCGCTTTTTCCCGATGTTGATGACCGCTGCCGGCA
>JALRAA010000158.1 GCA_023262645.1 Burkholderiaceae bacterium | reverse complement strand
GGTGATTCCTGCGCTGAACAAAAAACTCACCGGTATGTCGTTTCGTGTGCCAACCTCTGACGTGTCGGTGGTCGATTTGACCGTTGAGTTGGAAAAACCCGCCACCTACGCCGAGATTTGCGCAGAAATGAAAGCGCAAAGCCAGGGCGCGCTCAAAGGTGTGTTGGGCTATACCGAAGACAAAGTGGTGGCCACCGATTTCCGTGGCGAACCTTGCACTTCGGTGTTTGACGCTGACGCGGGCATTGCACTGGACAGCACGTTCCTCAAAGTGGTCAGTTGGTATGACAACGAATGGGGTTACTCCAACAAATGCCTAGAGATGGTGCGTGTGATTGCCCAATAATTCACAGGTGACTGTTTCCATTTTCCAAGAGCGTATTCGCGAGGCGGCGGCAAAACGCCAAACCTTGCGCATACAAGCAGGCCACACCAAGCATTTTTACGGCGAGCATCCCGATGCCCATTCGGTGTTGGATGTGCGCGAGCACAGTGGCGTGGTCAGCTACGAGCCCAGCGAATTGGTGGTGACCGCTCGATGCGGCACCCCTTTGCAAGTGCTGGAAACACTGTTGGCCCAAGAGGGCCAGTGTTTGGCGTTTGAACCACCGCATTTCGGCGCATCGGCGACGGTCGGCGGCATGGTGGCCGCGGGTCTGGCGGGCCCGTCTCGTGCCCAAGTCGGCGGTGTGCGCGACCATGTGTTGGGTGCTCAAATGATCAACGGCCTGGGAGAGTCTTTGACCTTTGGCGGTCAGGTCATGAAAAACGTGGCGGGTTATGACGTCTCACGCGTTCTGGCAGGCAGCATGGGATGCTTAGGCGTCGTTACCGAGGTGTCGCTCAAGGTGTTGCCCCAAGCCCCGGCCGAAGCCACACTTGTTTGCCATCTGAACCAAGCACAAGCCTTGGAACAATTGCACCGCTGGGGCGCACAAGCGCTGCCGTTGAATGCCAGCGCGTGGTTGAATGACACACACAGCCAGCCGGCCACCGACTGTTTGTTTGTGCGTTTGCGCGGCGCGGCGGCAGCGGTAGAGGCCGCTTGCCCTCGCATGGTGGCCGATGTGCAGGCCTTGGGCGGCACGGCGCATCGCATGGATAACGCACAAGCCGCACGCGATTGGCAAGCGGGTCGTGAACAGACCTTGCCATTTTTCACCGCCCCTGCCCCTGACCTGTGTCTGTGGCGCTTGAGCCTGCCGCAAACCGCCCCCGTGTTGGATGTACCGTATGCGGTGTATGTCGAGTGGCATGGCGGATTGCGTTGGCTGTGGGCCCCAGCGTCTGCGGCGCAGCGCTTGCGCCAAGCCGCCCATGCGGCGGGTGGTCATGCCACCCTGTTTCGCAGACCCGCAGGTGCGGAAGTGTCGGTGCCTGTCTTTTCGCCGTTGTCAGACGTACAGCAACGGATTCAGCGCGAATTGCAACACCAATTTGACCCCCATGGGGTGTTCAACACCGGCCGTTTAGGCATTTGAGTACCCATGCAAACCCATCTCTCCCCTGAATACCAAAACACCGCCGATGGCCAAGAAGCCGAAGCCATTTTGCGCAAATGTGTGCATTGCGGTTTTTGCACGGCCACCTGCCCCACCTACCAGTTGCTGGGTGACGAATTGGACGGCCCGCGTGGGCGCATCTACCTGATCAAGCAAGTGCTCGAAGGCCAAACACCTACCCGTGACACGCAGTTGCACTTAGACCGTTGCCTGACCTGCCGCAATTGCGAAACCACCTGCCCCAGCGGCGTGCAATATGGCCACTTGGTCGACATCGGTCGCAAATTGGTCGATGAAAAAGTTCCCCGTCCTGCCTCTGAGCAAGCCGTGCGTTGGGCGCTCAAAGAAGGCTTGAATTCACCCTTGTTTGCGCCCGCCATGAAACTCGGGCAAACCGTTCGAGCGTTGCTGCCCGGCACGATCAAAGCCAAAGTGCCCGAGGCCCGCTCGGCGGGGCTGTGGCCCACCACTGCCCATACACGCAAAGTGCTGATGCTGGCCGGTTGTGTTCAACCCGCCATGAGCCCCAATATCAACACCGCCACCGCGCGTGTCTTAGATGCTTGCGGCATCCAAACCGTGGTCGAGCCGCTGGCCGGTTGTTGCGGGGGCGTGAAATTCCATTTGAACGACCAAGAGGCGGCGATGGTTCAAATGAAAAACAACATCGATGCATGGTGGCCGCATGTGGAGACAGGCGCCGAAGCCATCGTCATGAATGCATCCGGCTGTGGCGTGACGGTCAAAGACTACGGCCATATCTTGCGCCATGACAGCGCGTATGCCCACAAGGCAGCCCGTATCAGTGAATTGACGAAAGACTTGAGCGAGTTGTTGCCCGGCTTGTTACCCGCGTTGCAACAACGCATTTCACCGCAACAGGCCCGCGCCCAAGGCATGCTGGCATTTCACCCGCCCTGCACCTTGCAACACGGACAGCAACTCAAAGGCGGCGTGGAAACCCACCTCCATCAGCTCGGCTTCACTGTGCGTGTCGCCAGTAACGAAGCGCATTTGTGCTGCGGCTCAGCGGGTACTTACAGCGTGTTGCAACCGACCCTTGCCACGCAGTTGCGCGACCGCAAGCTGGGTCATTTGCAAGAGGTGCAACCCAAAGCCATTTTGAGCGCGAACATCGGTTGCATCACGCATTTACAAAGCGGCACCGATGTGCCGGTGCGGCATTGGGTGGAAATGGTCGATGCCGCGTTGCTCAACTCGGCGGCGCATTCAACCGCAACATAAACGCGGGCGACAACAGCAACTGCTCTTCAATCAGGGCACACAGCGATTCCCGCTCAAACGGTTTGAGTGCCAAGCCATTCATGCCCACGTCGGTGCAACGCTGGTGGTCAGCCGTGTTGACGTTGGCGGTCAAAGCCAGCACGGGCACATCGCGTTGTGGCGGCTCCCACAAAGTGCGTAGACGTCGGGTGGCTTCAATGCCGTCCATCACCGGCATCAACATGTCCATCAACACCATGTCAAACGGCTCTTGCGCCAACGCGTCCAAGGCTTCTTGCCCATTACCCGCTTGCACCAATACCGCATTCGGCCAATGCGACTTCACCACCTGACAGGCCAGAAGGCGGTTGACCGAACTGTCGTCTACCACCAAAAAACGCACCGCAAACGATTGCAACCGGGTCATGCTGGACTCGGTCTGGGCAGCCGATACCGCAACCGCCGATTCGACCAACGGTAAACGCAGCCAAAAAGTCGAACCTTTTCCCGGGCTGCTTTCCACACCGATATCGCCACCCAGCAATTGCGCCAATTGGCGACTGATCGACAACCCCAAACCATTGCCACCATAGACACTGGCCGTGGCCACGCTGGCTTGCTCGAAAGGTTCGAATATTTGTTGCAAACGCTCAGGTGCGATACCAATCCCGGTGTCGCTGACAGTGAACCACAAATGGGCGCTGTCGCGCTTGACTTGCAACACCACCGAGCCTTGGTGCGTGAATTTGATGGCGTTGCCCAGCAAGTTGACCAGCACCTGCATCAAGCGGTGCCGGTCGCTGACCACCCACAGCGGCAAATCGTCGGCTGCATCCAGCGTGTAGTCGATTTGCATGCTGTTGACCCGTTGCAAAAACAAATTGAAAGCAGCGCGCACGGTGCCCATCAGTTCAAACGGCGCGGGCTGAACCTTGAGTTGTCCGCGTTGCAGCAGGGAAAAATCGAGCACATCGTTGATCACGGTCAGCAAATGGTCGCTCGACTGTTTAACCAAGTCGGCGAGTTCAAGCGCTTTGGGCAAGTGCTTCACGTCTTGTCGCAGTAAATCGCTGAATCCGATGATGGCGTTCATCGGCGTGCGCAACTCATGGCTCAACAAAGCGATGAAATGGTCTTTGATGGTTTGCGCCCGCAGCAACCGTGCGCGTGTTTGCAGCAAATTGGCTTGGCGCTTTTCGCTGACATGGCGGGTGCGCAAATACAAGCGTTGGTAAATCAAAGGCAGCGACAACAAAAACACGCTGATCGCCACATCGCTCCAGCCATTCATCACCAGCAATTGGGGCGTCGCCACATACACCTGCGGCAACCCACCCAGCCAACTGGCTGCAGCCAATCCCAGCAAACACAACACGCACACGCACAGCCAAAACACGCCGTCGGCAAACCCCAGCAAAAACAAAGGCAGCATGGGCAGTATCACCACCCATTTCAAAACATTAGAAAAAATACCGCCGGACCAGACCGCTTCGCGCAGCAAATGAAAATGCCCGTATGCCAGCCCCAAATAAATGACCCAGCGAAACGGCACACCCAAGGTATAGAGCCCCATGAGCAGCAATATCACCAAGCTCAACACCGAGGCTTGCTGTTGCACCGCCGGGTCGGGCGACAAGCTGCCTAAGCTGTGGCTCATCACCGCCAAAAAAATCGTGAACAACACATAAAACTGCGCGCTGGGGGTGAGCCAGTGTGCAGGCAACCGTTGCTTAAAACGTGCCCACACCAATCGCCAAGCGCGCTTATCAGGCATGTTCACCCCCCATTCGCAACAGCTGCGCCTGCACGCTGCGATGCAATTGCTCGCGGTCCAGGGGCTTGAGCAACACATCGTTCATGCCGGCTTGCACACAGGCTGCATGGTCTTGCGGGTGGCTGCTGGCGGTCAAACCAATCACCGCCATGTGGCACAACGGCGCAGCAGACTGTCGGATCGCGCGGGTGGTTTCCAAACCGTCCATCTCGGGCATCACCAAATCCATGAGCAC
>JALRAA010000157.1 GCA_023262645.1 Burkholderiaceae bacterium | reverse complement strand
CGGTTTTGCCCACGCCGGTTGGACCGCTGAACAAAAATGCGCCAATCGGCTTGTCCGCTTTGCCAAGACCAGAACGGGCCATCTTGACAGACGAGGCCAGCACTTCCAAAGCTTTGTCTTGGCCAAACACCACGCTTTTCAAATCGCGTTCAAGTGTTTGCAATTTGCCACGGTCGTCGTTGGACACACTGGCTGGCGGTATGCGGGCAATCTTGGCAACGATGTCTTCGATTTCAGATTTGGTGATGGTTTTTTTGCGCTTGGAAACTGGCAATATGCGCTGGGCTGCACCTGCTTCGTCAATCACATCAATGGCTTTGTCTGGCAGATGACGGTCGTTGATGTATTTGGCACTGAGTTCTGCAGCGGCTTGCAAAGCAGCTACCGCATATTTGACGCTGTGGTGCTCTTCAAAACGTGATTTCAAGCCTTTCAGAATGTCTACCGTTTGCTCGACGGTCGGTTCGACCACGTCGACTTTTTGGAAGCGCCGCGACAAGGCCGCGTCTTTTTCAAAGATGCCTCGATATTCAGTGAACGTGGTGGCGCCGATGCACTTGAGCTGACCGGAACTGAGCGCAGGCTTGAGCAAATTGGAAGCATCCAGTGTGCCGCCAGACGCAGCACCCGCGCCAATCAAGGTGTGGATTTCGTCTATAAACAAAATGGCATTGGGTTTGTCCTTGAGAGACTTCAACACGCCTTTGAGACGCTGCTCAAAATCGCCACGGTATTTGGTACCCGCCAGCAAGGCGCCCATGTCCAGTGAATACACCTGTGACTCAGCCAAAATTTCAGGCACGTCTTTTTGCGTGATGCGCCAAGCCAAGCCCTCGGCAATCGCGGTTTTGCCTACGCCGGCTTCACCCACCAACAACGGATTGTTTTTGCGGCGACGGCAAAGAATTTGAATCACGCGCTCAACTTCGTATTCGCGACCAATCAGCGGATCGATTTTGCCGTCCTTGGCGAGTTGGTTCAGGTTTTGGGTGAACTGCTCCAAGGGTGAAGTTTTCTCGGATTTATCACTGCTTTCCTCCGCCTCGGGCGCGTTGGCCTCGTTGCTTTTGGCGGGTTCTTGAGGGTCTGTCTTCTTGATGCCGTGGGCGATGTAATTCACCACATCTAAACGTGTCACACCTTGTTGGTGCAAGTAGTACACCGCATGGGAATCTTTTTCACCAAAGATGGCCACCAACACATTGGCACCGGTGACTTCTTTTTTGCCGTTGCCCGTGGATTGCACGTGCATGATGGCGCGTTGAATCACGCGCTGAAAGCCCAAGGTGGGCTGGGTGTCGACTTCTTCGGTGCCCGCCACTTGCGGCGTGTTGTCCTTGATGAAATTGGACAAAGATTTGCGCAGGTCATCGATATTGGCAGAACAAGCGCGAAGCACTTCGGCAGCGCTGGGGTTGTCAAGCAGTGCCAACAGCAAATGCTCGACGGTGATGAATTCATGACGCTGTTGCCTGGCTTCTACGAAGGCCATGTGCAAACTGACTTCAAGTTCTTGGGCAATCATGATTTCTTCCTTGGTGCGATCTTGGGTTCAACTGTATATGGAAACGGATGGGATTTATTCAACCGGCTCTGCCAAACATTGCAAAGGATGCCCTGCTTGGTGTGCGGCATCCCTGACTTGGTCAACTTTGGTGGCGGCAACGTCTTTGGAGTAAACCCCGCATACGCCTTTGCCGTCCAAATGGATCTTGAGCATGATTTGGGTGGCTGCCTCTCGGTCTTTGCTAAAAAACTCCTGCAAAACACGCACCACAAACTCCATGGGCGTGAAGTCATCGTTCAACATGACGACTTGGTACATCTGTGGGGGTTTGGTTTTGAGCGTTTTGCGCTCTAAAACAACGGAATCTCCTCCGTTGTTGTCTCTGGCGGGTGTGATGCTGGGCGGTTTGGGGGCTGTCGACATGGGTTCATTCTATCGGTGTCACTTCGAACTGGAAATGTCCAGTCATATCTGAGCATTTGCTCATTAATTAATTATTAATTAATAATTTACAAAACAAAAAAACTATTATTTAATACTTAAATAGGATTTATGGTGAATTCTTGCTTGACAAACAATTTCGGAGGGAAGTATGGCTTTTGGCGTCGTTAAATGGTTTAACAACCACAAGGGGTTTGGATTCATCGAATCCCATGAATTCGATTCAGACATATTCGCGCATTTCAGCGAAGTCGAAATGATCGGATTCAAAACATTGCAGCAAGGTGCGAGCGTGGTTTACGAACCTATGCAAGGGCCACGCGGTTGGATGGCGAAAAATATTCGGGTAATTGCCGCTCCCGCCATGCCAGAAGCAAGCAGTGCACCGCCGGCAGAAACCAAGGGAAGTCGCCTCAGAACGCCACAGTTCAGGGCCAATTTGATCACCCAGGGCCTGTAAGGCCCCGGGAAACACCATCACATGTGTTGGATCATGACTTGCCCGAAACCGGAACAACTCACTTGGGTGGCCCCGTCCATCAATCGGGCAAAGTCATAGGTCACCTGGCGGCTCAAAATGGCTTTTTCCATCGAAGAAATGATCAAGTCAGCCGCCTCTTTCCAACCCATGTGACGGAGCATCATTTCTGCTGACAAGATTTCCGATCCGGGGTTGACATAGTCCTTGCCAGCGTATTTGGGCGCCGTCCCGTGGGTGGCTTCGAAACACGCCACGGAATCGGACAAATTAGCACCTGGCGCAATGCCAATGCCGCCCACTTGAGCTGCCAGCGCATCTGACACATAGTCACCGTTCAGATTCAGTGTGGCAATCACGCTGTATTCAGCAGGACGCAACAAAATTTGTTGCAAAAACGCGTCTGCGATGCTGTCTTTCACAATGATTTCTTTGCCAGTGCGCGGGTTTTTGAAACTGCACCACGGTCCGCCGTCGATCAGTTGGGCGCCAAATTCTTTTTGGGCCAAGGCATAAGCCCAATCGCGAAAGCCACCTTCGGTGTATTTCATGATGTTGCCTTTGTGCACAATGGTCACACTGGGTTTGTCATTGTCAATCGCGTATTGGATGGCTTTGCGAACCAAGCGCTCAGTGCCTTCGATAGAGACCGGCTTGATACCGATGCCCGATGTGTTGGGGAAACGGATTTTGGTGACACCCATTTCATCGATCAAGAACTTGATCAATTTTTTGGCTTTGTCAGATTGCGCTTCGTATTCAATGCCGGCATAAATGTCCTCGGAGTTTTCACGGAAGATCACCATGTTGGTTTTTTCGGGCTCTTTCAGCGGAGAAGGAACGCCTTTGAAATACTGCACAGGTCGCAAGCACACATACAGGTCGAGTTCCTGGCGCAATGCGACGTTCAATGAACGGATGCCGCCACCGACCGGTGTGGTCAGGGGCCCTTTGATGGACACCACATATTCTTTGAGCGCTGCCAATGTTTCTTGGGGCAACCACACATCGGGGCCGTAGATGTTGGTCGATTTCTCGCCAGCATAAACTTCCATCCACTGGATTTCGCGCTTACCACCGTAAGCCTTGGCCACGGCCGCATCGACCACCTTGAGCATCACAGGGGTGATGTCCATACCCGTACCATCACCCTCGATATAGGGGATGATCGGCATGTCCGGGACTGTCAGGGACATGTCGGCGTTGACGGTGATTTTTTCGCCCTTGGCGGGCACCTTAATATGCTGGTACAAGTGACAATCTCCCAAAAAAAAGACTACCCTGGCGTGCAAAATGCACTCAGGGCTTTAAATCATTCTAACCATCGACACTGACCTCAAAATGACTCACAAGGTGCGCGCGTTTTTACTTTTTCTGCTGTGCTGGAATGCAGAAGCCCAAACCCCGCAAACCCAACTTCCTCGGGTGATGTTGCAAGCGGGCATGTACCAAATTGACGCCCAAGTGGCAGCCACACCGGAGCAACGCGCCATTGGCCTGATGTACCGCCAAGACATGCCCCAACACGAGGGCATGCTGTTTGTGTTCGAAGAGCCGCAAGTGCAATGCTTTTGGATGAAAAACACCTTGATGGCTTTGACCGCTGCATTCATTGCCGACGACGGAACCATTGTCAATCTGGCTGACATGAAGCCGCAAACCACGAACTCGCATTGCTCAGAGAAACCTGTTCGCTATGTGCTCGAAATGAAGCAAGGCTGGTTTGCCCAAAAGAACATCAAAAAATCGTTTGTTTTGAAATCGAGTCTGTTCAAAACCACAAGCGTCAAGGCAACTTCTCCACCCTGAGTTGAGCCTCACCGTCTACCAACCTCGCGGTGACTGACTGACCTGCGTGCAGATCTTTGACTGAACTCAGCGCCGTCCCCTCAGAGTTTTCGAGCCACGCATAACCGCGCTTAAGCACCAACGCAGGGTCGAGGGTTTGTAACAGCCATTGGGCTTTGTCCAAGCGCCTGGCCAGCATGGCTGGCATGTCCACAGCGGCGCGTTGCAATCGCATCACCATGGGCTGCAGCGCCAACTGACGACGGTTCACATGGTTGTGAACCGCTCGGCTCATTCGGTTGGCCAGCACGCTGCAGCCGTGCTGCTGAGCGTGCATCCAGCCGGAAGGGCGTCCAATTTGTCGCTCCGCCCTGTCCAACCGTTGCCAAGCCTGCTCAACCGTGGCGGACATGGCCTGTGCCATCAACGCCTGCCAATGGTCAAGTGCTGCCAACTCGCTGGCAAGGTCCAGCGCGCACAGCTCTGCGGCGGCCGTCGGTGTCGGTGCACGCAAATCCGCACAAAAATCGGCGATGGTGAAATCTGTTTCATGGCCCACTCCCACCACC
>JALRAA010000156.1 GCA_023262645.1 Burkholderiaceae bacterium | reverse complement strand
CGATGAGCCCACATCGGCCTTGGACCCGATCTCCACCGGTAAAGTGGAAGAGTTGATCAGCACCTTGAAAAATGACTACACGGTGGTCATCGTCACCCACAATATGCAACAAGCCGCCAGGGTGTCAGACTACACCGCCTACATGTATTTGGGTGATCTGGTCGAATTTGGTGATACGGAGCAAGTATTTTTCAAGCCCAAACGCAAAGAAACCGAAGACTACATCACGGGCCGTTTTGGCTGATCAGATCGAATCAAAGGACTACCATGCCTGATAAACATTTATCTTCGCAGTTTGACCATGAGCTCAACACTGTTTCCTCACGCCTCATGGAAATGGGCGGATTGGTTGAATCTCAAATTCAGCAAGCGGTCTATGCACTGTCGTTGTTTGTGGAGGATGTCGCTGATCAAGTGATCAAGACCGAGAGCCAAGTCAATTCCATGGAAGTGGAAATAGACCGTGAGTTGTCAACAATCATTGCCAGGCGTCAGCCTACTGCCAAAGATTTGCGTTTATTGATGGCCATTTCCAAGGCCACCGCAAATCTAGAAAGAGCGGGCGATGAAGCCAACAAAATTGCTCGCATGGTCAAGTCTTTGATCAACAGTGGTGGGTTCAGATCGTTGCCATCGTCTGAGCTTCGATTGACCACCGAAATGGCCAGTGGTTTGTTGCGTAAGGCGCTTGATGCATTCGCACGGCTTGACACCTCAACCGCACTTTCCATTCTCAAAGAAGATGATTTGATTGACAAAGAATTTGACGGATTTGTCCGTAAATTGATCACCTACATGATGGAAGACCCCCGCACCATCAGTCCGAGTTTGGATTTGCTGTTTGTCGCCAAAGCCCTTGAGCGCATTGGAGACCATGCAAAAAATATCGCCGAATTAATCATTTATATCGTGAAGGGCGAGGATGTCCGTCACACTTCAATGGAACATATCGAGTCCACTTTGCAGTAATTGAACAATGAGACATTTGCCCAAAGTTTTGATTGTGGAAGATGAGCCTTCGATTGCAGAACTGATCACTGTCAATCTTCGCCATCACGGACTCGCGCCTACTTGGGTAGATGACGGCGAAAAAGCCCAGAAAGCCATCGACGAAGTATTGCCTGATGTGATTTTGTTGGACTGGATGTTGCCCGGACAAAGCGGTGTGTATTGGGCCAGAAAATGGCGTGCTGACCCGCGAACCAAATCTGTTCCCATTTTGTTCTTGACTGCCAAAAGTGAAGAAGTGGACAAGGTGGCAGGCCTAGATGCAGGTGCTGACGACTACATCACCAAGCCTTTTTCTACACAAGAACTCATGGCTAGAATCCGCTCTGTTTTGCGGCGTCGTGCGCCCCAGCAAGCAGAAGATGCGGTGACCATCGGTCAATTGCATTTGGACGGCGCGACACACCGGGTTACCTTCGCTGGCGAGCCCGTCAAAATGGGTCCAACTGAATTCAAATTGCTTAATTTCTTGATGCACCACACAGAACGCGTTCACTCTAGGTCCCAATTGCTTGACAAGGTATGGGGCGACCACGTGTTTATTGAAGAGCGCACAGTGGATGTGCATGTGAAACGGTTGCGCGAAGCCTTGGGTGAAGCGGGGGCAATGATTGAAACGGTTCGGGGTGTGGGTTACCGTTTCAATAATCAGTCTCACTGATATGCAAGCGACAATATTCTGATGCTGGGCAGAGTATTTATGGTGATCCTTTGGCTGATGGTCGGCGCGATCTTTGGTTATTTCTTTTCACCGGCATCGCAGAAAAATTTTGAATCTGTCACGTTAGGCATGCTGATGGCATTGGTTTGCGCCCATATGATGGCCGGTTGGCAGGCTGAAAAATTCTTGACATGGCTACAGCAGCCTGTTCTCGATCCGCATAAAAAGCACAGTGCATTTTGGGGGAACGCAGCCGATCGCATCGTCCGGCTGTTAAAAAACAAAGAATCACAAAGGCTTGCCAGTGAAGAAAGCTTGCGCCAATTTTTGGCAGCCATTCAAGCTTCACCGCACGGTGTGATTATTTTGGACAAAGACACGCGTATTCAATGGAGCAACCAAACGGCTTCAGAGCATTTAGGCTTAGATCCGAAACTGGATTTGCAGCAGCTTATTGGAAATATGCTGCGAAACCCGATTTTCAGCAACTATGTCAATTCAAAATCATTTGATCACGAGGTGATCATTGAGGGCAGAGACCACCGAATAGACAGCCCCCACAAAGTGGGCGTTCAATTGTTTCCATATGGTGATGGCCGAATGTTGTTGTTGTCACGCGATGTGACGTTGATTGAACAAGCAGAAACCATGCGTCGGGATTTTGTTGCGAACGTCTCTCATGAAATTCGCACGCCATTGACTGTATTAGCGGGCTTTATCGAAACATTGCAGTCTCTGCCTTTGTCTAAGGAAGAACAAGAAAAATACCTGACGCTGATGTCGAACCAAGCATTCAGAATGAAATCCTTGGTTGACGATTTGTTGACCCTTTCACGCATTGAGGGACGACATTTACCGGGGCAACATGAGTGGGTTTCAATTCAGAAAATTTTCTTGCAACTGGAAGAAGAAGCCACAGGTTTGTCGATCAAATTGCATCCTTTGGGCAAAGACCGACAGCGTTTGAATTTTGTATTGGATGATGAGCATGCCAATGCTGAAATATCCGGTTCATCTTCGGAATTGCTGAGTGCGTTCTCCAATTTAATCAGCAATGCCATTCGTTACACACCTGCTGCGGGTGAAATCACGGTGGCGTGGAGAATCACAGAGACAGGTGGCATTTTCAGTGTGACTGATTCCGGACCGGGTATCGCACCTGAACATTTTTCTCGTCTCTCAGAACGTTTTTACAGAATTGACCGAAGTCGTTCCAGAGACACAGGAGGAACTGGGCTGGGTTTGGCAATTGTGAAGCACGTGCTACAGCGGCATGAAGGTGTGATGGAAATTGAAAGCAAAATCAATGTGGGCTCCAAGTTTTCTTTGGTGTTCCCCTTGCACCGATTGCGCATGAACAAACCGCTGTCCATTGCTGAGTCCGTCAACGGTATTTAGGGTTTTTTAAAGCCCGAGCTATCAACAGCATCAAACCCATACAAACCAAGCCCAGCGCCACTACGCTCATCAACCAAAACGCAGCAGGTGATTGGGTTGCCGATAAGCTGCCGATGCCCTCATAAGCCAACAAGTAACCTCCGCTTAAACCGACTCCCCAAAGCATCGACCCATACACCATCATGGGTAAAAAGGTAACCTTGAAGCTTCTGAGCACGAAGAAACACAATGTTTGAAGTGCATCGCCAACATGGTAGAAGCCCACCAGAATCAGCAGTTGCGCCGACATTTTCGCAACCGCATCATCTTTGGCGTAAATAGTTGCAATTTCATCGGTGAACACAAATAAAAGGGCTGCCATCAGCACTGCTTCCATGGCGATCAGTTGAAATCCAATAGCGAGCACAGATCGCATGTTTTGAAAATTCGCCGCCCCGATCCAATAACTCAGTCTTGCACTGATGGCGATTGAGAATGACAGTGGAATCATGTAGAGCAAAGCTGTCATGTTGGCTGCAATTTGATGACTGGCAGTAGCCGTGGTGCCTTGCCTGGCAATGAACAAGGCCATCAGAGTGAAAGAGGTGACTTCAACCAAAACACTCAAACCATTGGGTATGCCTAATTTCGCCATTTGTTTGAGTTTTCCCGTATCGGGTTTTTCGATCGGTTTCCAAATGTCAAAACGTTCGTAAATTTCACTCTTCCAAAGCAATGTCAAAGCAATCAGGCACATGATGTAACTGACGATCACCGTGGCTAGGGCGCATCCAGCGATACCCATGCCTTGAAACTCATGGGTGCCAAATGTCAAGACAATCGACAAAGGAATTTTGCAAAGCAAGGCGGCAATCTGAATCCAAGTCACGAGTCTGGGTTTGCCTATGCTTTGGTTCAATGAACTGTAGAGCCTGAAAAACAAAGCGGCGGGTAAAGCCACCGCCAAAATACCCAAATAGGATTTGGCATCTGCCTGAACCTCGAGGGGTACTTGCGTGGATTGCAATAAAAAATAAGGAGACAGCAGAACCATACCTCCTGCGATGGCCAACATAGCCCACACGTAAAGCGATTGCCGCAGCAATTCGCCGATGGCAGAAAACCGCTTGCCGCCAAATAGCTCTGCAAACATGGGTAACAAGGCCTGAATCACACCCAGCAAAGTCACATACACGGTGACATAAATGGCTGAACTGACAGACAACACAGCCAATGCTTGCGAGTCGTATCTGCCCGCAATGATGGTGTCTGTCACTCCAAATGCCACCACGGCCAGTTGACCCACCAGCACGGTGCCAGCATGTTTCAGTATGGTTTTTCTTTCACTCATGCTTGCTTGATTCAATGCGTTGGAAGATTTGTACCGTATCACTCTTGTCGCCGGGGCGTTGAATGGATTTCACGAAAAGCCATTTCGTGGTGTCAACGGTCAAAAAAATGGGATCGGTTCCTTGGGGTTTATTGAGCAGCCATTTGCAAGATTGATTATTTTTCACCGGTTCAAAAGTGATGTTTCCGTGAAAAGAAAATCCTGCAATTTGGTGACGATCCAACCTGGAAAAGCTCACACATTGTGGTTCGCCAATGATTTCTTTTAATTGCGATGTCCAGGCTTTGTAATTCATCGCATGGTCTAAAAAGGGTAACCACAGCGTCATCAGCAATACCCAGCAAAGGACAACACCGGTAGCAGGTAAGACCAAGCTTTTCCAAATAGC
>JALRAA010000155.1:4494-4785 GCA_023262645.1 Burkholderiaceae bacterium | reverse complement strand
ATCGTAAAGAACCCCATGACGCAGTGCCCCGGGCGTGACCATCAATTCTTCGATGCTGAACAAGTCAAGCAACGCAGAAAGCACGCTGAGACCGCCACCGATGACGGTTTTGCGCTCTTCTTTAAGACCATCCAACTTGAGTTTGTCTACATGGCCAATTCGTATGAGTTGAGCCTTGAGCCAGTCAATGCCTTCTTTGGTGACTCGATCTGCGGGCCATCCTGCTTGCGTCAACGCTTCAGACACTGCGCTGACCGTGCCTGACGATCCATAGGCGATATCCCACGCATC
>JALRAA010000155.1:278-4484 GCA_023262645.1 Burkholderiaceae bacterium | reverse complement strand
ATGTGTGTTACACATCACGCAGGGATTGGGATCTTTGCCAAAAATAGGTAAGGCTTCATCCAGAACGGCTTTCGCAGCTACTTCAGCTTTTTGAAAAGCTGCAAGCGTGAACTCACCATTGGAAAAATATTTCATGCTCGCCGCAACGCTGCCCAAACGGTACGACTCCAGCTGTAAGGCATTTTTGTTCTGACCAATGATGAATTCTGTGGAGCGGCCACCGATGTCAATCACCAATCTTCTTTCGTCTGATGGCGGCAGCAAATGTGCAACCCCTTGATAAATCAGTCGTGCTTCTTCACGTCCAGAAACCACTTCGATGGGAAAGCCCAAAATTTGGTGGGCTTTGTCTAAAAAGAGTTTGGCGTTTCTGGCTTCACGAAGTGTTTGTGTCGCCACAGCGCGTACTTGGGACCGGTCAAAACCAGAGAGTTTTTCTGCAAACCGCGCCAGACACTCCCAGCCTTTTTCCATGGAAGCGATACTTAAATTGCGGTCTGCGTCCAAGCCGCTGCCTTGTCTGACAGCTTCTTTCAAATACTCATAGCGTTGGAACAAGCCATTGTTGAAGCGGCAAATTTCTAACCTGAAACTGTTGGAGCCTAAATCGATGGCTGCCAATAATGTGCCGTTTTTCATCGGGTATCGGGCTCAGCCAGAGCCGTAGCAAAAGTCAAAAAACAAAACATAAATGATTAACTAATCGTTTGATCCGGCGGTTTTCAAATATTTTATGCATCAATCGGCAGCTTCTTTGAAGGAAAATGACACAGAAATGTCATATTCAAGGTCTACATTGTTACTTGCTTTTGGTGTCTTACCGAGTTTATTTTCTTCAAGGAGTGCTTGTGAATTTTTCAAGAACCGTGATCACAGCAGTGGCCACTGCCATCGTGTCATTTTCTACCGCTGCCGCCGATATCACTGGCGCTGGTGCCACATTTCCATTCCCCGTCTACAGCAAATGGGCCGAAGCCTACAAAGAAAAATCTGGTGTTGGCGTCAATTACCAGTCGATTGGATCGTCTGGCGGTATCAAACAAATCAAAGCCAAGACCGTTGACTTTGGTGCCACCGATGCGCCCATGAAAGCGGATGAAGTTGAAAAAGAAGGCTTGGTTCAATTCCCTGCGGTCATCGGAGGCGTCGTGGCTGTGGTGAATCTCAGTGGCGTTAAACCTGGCGATATCAAATTGAGCGGCGAATTGTTGGCTGACATTTTCATGGGAAAAATCACCACTTGGAGCGATAAACGCATCAAGGAAATGAACCCAACCTTAAAACTACCGGACGAATACATCACGGTTATTCACCGCGCAGATGGATCTGGCACCACGTTCACATTCACGGAGTACTTGTCAAAAGTCAATGCTGAGTGGAAAGAAAAAGTGGGTGCAGGCGCCGCGGTGAAATGGCCTGCCGCTACCTCTGTCGGCGGCAAAGGCAATGAAGGTGTGGCGGCGAATGTCAGCCGTGTCAAAAACTCCATCGGTTATGTGGAATACGCTTACGCCAAGAAAAACAAGCTCGCGCACATCAATATGAAAAACAAAGATGGCAATATTGTCGAGCCTGATGATTTGACATTTGCCGCCGCATCAGCCGGAACCGATTGGTCAAAATTTCCTGCCATGGCGGCTTCTTTGACCGATGCGGCTGGCGCCAAATCTTGGCCAATCACCACCGCCACTTTTATTCTGATGTACAAACAACCCACCAACAAGGCGGCATCAGCCGATGTGCTGAAATTTTTCGACTTTGCCTTCAAAGATGGAAAGAAAATGGCTACCGAGCTTGACTATGTGCCCTTGCCTGATGCCACTACTGATTTCATCCGTAAGAATGTTTGGTCTAAGATTGAAATCAAATAAGTCATCGATAGATCACCGAGTTCAGTCTGTTGTCTTTATTTCGACAGACTGAACTTTTTATCCAGACAGCAAACCACCATGAACACGCCTGACGATTCTCAAACTATTCACGCCAGCAAAATCCGATGGATGCGGTTGCAGGATTTTGCTTTTGAAAATCTCACGCTGTTTTTTGCAACTACCACCTTGATTGCATTGCTGGGTATCATCATTTCATTGGCAGTCAGCGCATGGCCTGCACTGCAGGCTTTTGGACTGCCTTTTTTCTACACCATCGAATGGGACATCATCAATTCAGAATTCGGTGGCTTGATTGCTATTTTTGGCACGGTGGCAACCGCCTTTATCGCCATATTGATTGCTGTGCCATTGGCATTTGGCATTGCAGTCTTTTTGACTGAAATTTGCCCCATGCCACTTCGTCGTCCTTTGGGCACTGCGGTTGAATTGTTGGCCGCTGTGCCGTCAATCATTTACGGGATGTTTGGGCTGTTTGTATTCGCGCCTTTGTTCGCAGAATACGGCCAACCGTTTTTATTCTCCATATTAGGTGGTCTGCCGTATTTGGGTATTTTGTTCACCGGGGCGTTCAACGGCATTGGAATTTTGGCGGCTGGCCTGATTCTGTCCATCATGATCCTGCCCTTTATTGCATCGGTCATGCGCGATGTATTTGAAATTGTGCCGCCTGTACTCAAAGAATCGGCCTATGGAATAGGCTGTACCACGTGGGAAGTGGTGACAAAAATTGTGTTGCCCTACACCAAAGCGGGTGTTGTGGGTGGCGTCATGCTCGGCTTGGGCCGTGCGCTGGGAGAAACCATGGCCGTCACATTTGTCATTGGCAATGCGCACAAGTTGTCGCCTTCTTTGTTCTCTCCCGGCAACTCCATCGCATCAACCTTGGCCAATGAATTCGGTGAAGCCGAACCGGGACTGCATTACGCATCATTGTTTGCGTTGGGCTTGGCATTGTTTGTCATCACGCTGGTGGTGCTTTCCTTGGCAAAGTGGATGCTCAACAGAGCAGAAGCGAAAAAGGGATTGAAAACCTGACCTTTTTTATGAACAACATCACCTCAACCACTGCCACTGTGACTGATGCCATGACCGACCACTCAGTGCAATCGCCATTCAACACGGCCATTTATGCCAATCGCAAGCGAAAAAATTTCATTGGTTTGGCACTGTCCATCATTGCGATGACCATCGGCTTGGCTTTTTTATTCTGGATACTGGGATTGCTTTTTTACAAAGGCTTGTCTGTATTCAGCCTTGATTTGTTTTTACAAAAGACGCCTGGCCCCGACAGTGAAGGGGGCGGACTTGGTAACGCTATTTTGGGCAGTTTGTTGCTGGTCTTTACCTGCACATTCATCAGTACTCCCGTGGGTGTTTTGGCAGGCATTTACTTGTCCGAATATGGCAAGAACAAGCGCTTTGCAAACATCACCCGTTTTTTGAACGACATCATGCTGTCTGCACCGTCGATTGTGATTGGTTTGTTTGTTTATGCTTTGGTAGTGGTGAACACCAAACACTTTTCAGGTTGGGCTGGCACGGTTGCATTGAGTTTGATTGCCATACCGGTGGTAGTGCGCACCACGGAAAACATGCTGAATCTTGTGCCCGTGAGTTTGCGTGAAGCTGCTTTTGCTTTGGGTGCGCCTAGGTGGAAAGTGTCTACTTCTATTGTGCTCAAAGCCGCACAAAGCGGCGTGATCACAGGCGTGTTGTTGGCTCTGGCCAGAGTCAGTGGTGAAACAGCGCCTTTGTTATTCACGGCTCTCAACAACCCATTTTTCACATTGAATATGAATGCGCCCATGGCCAATTTGCCTGTTGTCATATTCCAATTCGCCATGAGTCCCTACCAAAACTGGGTAGATCTGGCATGGGGTGGTGCGCTGTTGATCACATTGACTGTTTTAGGGCTGAACATACTTGCGCGTGTTTTCTTTCGCAACAAAGTAAGCACCTGACGATAAACCTACGGAAAGACATCGCAATGACGCTCGCAGAAAGTCCCAGCAAAATCCAAACCAAAAATATTTTGGAAGCCAGAGATCTGAATTTTTACTACGGGAATTTTCACAGTCTCAAGAATATCAATTTGAATATCCAAGAAAACAGCGTGACAGCTTTCATTGGTCCCTCTGGTTGTGGAAAATCTACATTGCTTCGTACCTTCAACCGCATGTACGACCTGTATCCAGGCCAGCGGGCTACGGGAGAAATCACTTTCAAAGGTCAAAATATTCTGGACCCAAAGCAAGATTTGAATTTACTCAGAGCGCGTATTGGGATGGTGTTTCAAAAACCTACACCTTTCCCC
>JALRAA010000155.1:0-268 GCA_023262645.1 Burkholderiaceae bacterium | reverse complement strand
ACATTGCATTTGGTGTCCGTTTGTATGAAAACTTATCTAAAAGTGACATGGACGACAGGGTAGAGTGGGCCTTGCAAAAAGCAGCGATTTGGACCGAAGTGAAAGACAAATTGGGCCAAAGTGGTTTGTCTCTGTCAGGTGGACAACAACAACGTTTGTGCATTGCCCGTGGCATTGCAGTCAAGCCTTCTATTTTGTTGTTGGATGAACCCACCTCAGCGCTGGACCCTATCTCAACAGGCAAAGTGGAAGAGCTTGTGACCACACT
>JALRAA010000154.1 GCA_023262645.1 Burkholderiaceae bacterium | reverse complement strand
ATGACCACGTCTTCGTTGATCTTGAACGCGTTGGTGTGTCGACTGATGGCAGCGGTGCGTTTGTGGTCGAGCCAGAATTTTTTGCGCGCTTCGGGACTGACCGCGACAAAACCCTCGCCGCTGCGGGCGTTGGCCAGACGCACCACCTCCGAGGTGACACGTGCCACATCGTCTGCGTCGTCACCGGCGATGTCACCAAACAGCACCATCTTGGGCAAGCCACCGCGCTTGGATTTGGTGGTGTAGCCCACGGCTTTCAAATAACGGCTATCCAAATGCTCCAAACCTGCGAGCAAGGTACCGGTTTGCTTGGCGACCTCAAACATGTAGTTTTTGATTTCGACAATGCTGGGAACCGCTTGGTGCGCAGGGCCGAAAAACTCTAAACAAACAGTGCGTGTGTGACTGGGCATGCGGTGCAATATCCAGCGCGCGCTGGTGATCAGCCCATCACATCCCTCTTTTTGCACGCCAGGCAAACCACTTAAAAATTTATCAGTGACGTCTTTTCCAAGCCCGGCTTTGCGAAAACTCGGTCCAGGAATATCCAACCGCTCGGTGCGCAAGGGTGTGACGCCGTCGGCTTCGAAATAACGCAATTCAAAGCTGGCGATATCGGTATCGTGGATCTTGCCCAGGTTGTGGTTGAGTCGAACCACTTCCAACCACAACGCGTCTGGCGTGACCATGCGCCAACTGGCCAAGTTGTCCAAGGCAGTGCCCCAAAGCACGGCTTTTTTGCCTCCGGCATTCATGGCGATGTTGCCGCCTATACACGAGGCTTCGGCAGACGTGGGGTCTACGGCAAACACCAACCCTGCGGCTTCGGCGGCATCGGCCACGCGCTGGGTCACGACCCCGGCCTCGGTCCACAAGGTGGGCGTGGTTTGTTGCAAACCCGGCAACTGAACCGTTTCGACCGCGTGCATGGCGGTGAGCTTTTCGGTGTTGATCACCACACTGAGCCAAGTCAAGGGAATGGCGCCGCCGGTGTATCCGGTACCGCCGCCGCGCGGCACGATGGTCAGGCCCAGCTCGATACAGGCTTTGACCAACCGCGCCATCTCGGCTTCGCTGTCTGGGGTCAGCACCACAAACGGGTATTCGACACGCCAATCGGTGGCATCGGTCACGTGCGAGACGCGGCTCATGGCGTCAAATTTGATGTTGTCGACAGCGGTGCATTTGCGCAACACTTTGAGCGCTTTTTTGCGAAGCGTGTGCTGTCGCTCGAATTGATGGGCGAATTGGTCGACCGCGGCCTGCGCTGCGTCCAACAATCGGCCGACCCACACATCCTTTTCGGGTTCAGGTGCGTGGTGGTGTTGGCGTCTGGCCTGCACATCGTCCAAGCGGTGGCGCAAGGCCTCAACCAGCAAACGTCTGCGCGACGGGTTGTCCAGCAAATCGTCTTGCAAATAGGGATTGCGCTGCACCACCCATATATCGCCGAGCACCTCAAACAACATGCGGGCCGAACGCCCGGTGCGCCTTTCGTGGCGCAATTGCTGCAGGAGTTCCCAAGCTTCATCGCCCAACAGGCGGCAGACGATTTCGCGGTCAGAAAACGAGGTGTAGTTGTAAGGGATTTCCCGCAATCGTTGACCGCTTTCGAACGGGGTCATCCATCTGGCGAGGGGAGCTGGTGCATTCATAAATGTGGAGCGAATGTTAACCCAGTGCCCTTCGGCACTAAGCTCAAAGGGTTAACAACCATTGCGTGCTGGCACAAGCCAGCACCATGACCGCGTAGGTCATCACTTTGCCATCGTTGCCAAACCACAGCAGGCCCAACAACAACACAACCCCCCCAATGACGGTGTTGGCCATGAACTGCCTGCGCCACGAGCGCCAACTGGGATAGGTGCGCATCAACAGTGGGCTGACCAAGGCCATCCACGCCGCTACCGCACAGGCCGGGGCCATAAAGTTGAGCAAATGAAGCAGAAGCGACATAACATCCATAGATTCAAATTTTATAATCCGACATATGTCTGTTTGGGCGCTCGGTCTCAACCACACCACCGCACCACTCGATCTGCGGGGTCGCTTTGCTTTTGCCATCGAACAAATGGGCCCGGTGCTCAACGGTTTGCGGCATGCGGTGGGCAGCCAAACCGAAGCCACCATTTTGTCGACTTGCAACCGCACAGAAATTTATTGCGCCTCTAACGAAATTCTCATGCCCAACACCATGGCGTGGTTGGCGGAATCTGGCGGCGTCAGCCCAGACAGTTTGCACCAACACATCTACACCTTGGTTGATGAACAAGCCGCACGTCATGCGTTTCGTGTGGCCAGTGGTTTGGATTCCATGGTTTTGGGAGAGCCGCAAATACTCGGACAAATGAAAGACGCGGTGCGCGCAGCGCGCGAGGTTGGCGCGTTGGGCTCCACATTGCACCAAATGTTCCAACGCTCGTTCGCGGTTGCCAAGCAAGTACGCAGCACCACCGAAATCGGTGCCCACAGCATCAGCATGTCCGCCGCTTCGGTGCGTTTAGCCGGTCAGCTGTTTGAAGACCTGAGCAAAATCCACGTGTTGTTTGTCGGCGCCGGTGAAATGATCGAGTTGTGCGCCACGCATTTCGCTGCCAAAAACCCGCGCGGCATGACCGTGGCCAACCGCACCATGGAACGCGGCGAATTGTTGGCGCGGCAGTTAAACGCTGGCGTGATGCGCCTGGCCGATTTGCCAGACCGCCTGCACGAATTTGACGCGGTCATCAGTTGTACCGCCAGCACCTTGCCGTTGATCGGTCTGGGTGCGGTCGAACGGGCCCTGAAAAAACGCCGCAACAGCCCCATGTTCATGGTCGATTTGGCGGTGCCACGCGACATCGAACCCGAAGTCAAGTCGTTGCGCGATGTGTATTTGTACACCGTCGACGATTTGTCGCAAGTGGTGCAAACCGGGCAAGCCAGCCGCCAAGCCGCTGTGGCCGAAGCCGAAGTCATCATCGATGCCGGGGTGCAAAGCTTTGTGCATTGGCTAGACCAACGCTCGGATGTGCCGCTGATTCAGCAACTCAACCAGCAAGCCGAGGCTTGGCGCACCGCCGAACTCGCCCGCGCCCAAAAACTGCTCGCCAAAGGTGAGCCGGTTGAAGCCGTGCTGGAAACCTTGGCCAAAGGCCTCACGCAAAAAATGCTGCACGGCGCCATGGCCGAATTGCATGCGGACGACGCACAAGCCCGCCAATCCGCCCGCCAAGCCATCGAGCAGTTCTTCTTACGCGCTGGCCGTTAGCTGAAGGCGTACTCACCATGAAGCCGTTTATGCGCGCTCAGCTAGAGCGCAGTGTGCAGCGCTTGTCCGAGTTGGACTTTTTGCTGTCGCGCCAAGACATCATGCAAGACATGACGCAGTTTTTACAACTGTCACGCGAACACGCGGAAGTCTCAGCTTTGGTCACGCCTTACCAACGCTGGCTGCAATTGACGCAAGACAGCGAAGCCGCGCAAACCATGTTGCAAGACAACGACCCCCAAGTGCGCGAGATGGCGCAAGAAGAAATCGACGCCAACCGCATGCAATGCGACAGTTTGCTGGCGCAGTTGCAACGCATGTTGTTGCCCAAAGACCCCGATGATGTGCGCAATGCGTTTTTGGAAATCCGTGCAGGCACGGGCGGCGATGAATCCACCTTGTTCGCCGGTGATTTGCTGCGCATGTACAGCCGCTTTTGCACCGAGCGCGGCTGGCGGGTAGAGGTGGTGAGCGAATCCCCGAGCGAATTGGGTGGTTACAAAGAGGTGGTGGTTCGGATTGAGGGCAGCGGTGTTTACGGTTGTTTGAAGTTCGAGTCGGGCGGCCACCGGGTGCAGCGCGTGCCTGTGACAGAAACACAAGGACGGATTCACACCAGCGCTTGCACCGTGGCGGTATTGGCCGAACCGGACGAAACCGAAGCCATCAAAATCAACCCTTCCGATTTGCGCATTGACACATTCCGCGCATCGGGCGCGGGTGGTCAGCACATCAACAAAACCGACTCAGCCGTGCGGATCACGCATTTGCCGACCGGAATCGTTGCCGAATGCCAGGACGGCCGCAGTCAGCACAGCAACAAGGCCCAAGCGCTGCGGGTGTTGACCGCACGCATACAGGAAAAAGAACGCAGCGAACGCGCCGCCAAAGACGCCGCCGAACGCAAAAGCTTGATTGGCAGCGGCGACCGCTCGGACCGGATTCGCACCTACAACTTTCCCCAAGGACGATTCACGGATCACCGCATCAACCTGACCTTGTACAAATTGCTTTCCATCATGGAAGGCGATTTGGGCGACGTGGTCGAAGCATTGCAAGCATTTGAGGCGGCGCAACAACTCGCTGCCTTGGAAGACAAGGTTTGATAGCTGCCAAGGCGCTTAGACGCATAAAGACATGGCAAAAAATTTGACTGCTGAGTTGATCCGCAAACAGGGTTTTTGTTACAGTGACTTTGGCTTTTTCATCGACCAGCAACTTACAGTTTAGGCAAAGGAAAACCAGTGAACTTGATCAACAGACTGCTTGGCGGAATCTTTCTCATAGGCCATGCCTATACACATTCCCGCACTTACCAGCCTGAAGAAAAAGGGTTTTCTTCAGATGCCAAAAATCTTTCCGGCGATTTCCTGATGCTTGGCAGGGATCTGAGGGCATCTCTGTCAAAAGTAGATCTGCTCTATGGCCAAACATACCCAAGTCAAAGCTCACAACCCAAACGGAAACAGCGTTCAACTTACCCAGCATGAAACCGACAGTCCCGTGCTGCCTGTTGCACAGTTAGAAAAACTGCATGTCTTTCGTCCCGATCTGGTGGACT
>JALRAA010000153.1 GCA_023262645.1 Burkholderiaceae bacterium | reverse complement strand
ATCGTGGTGCACGAAGGCCAAGTGGTCAACAAAGGCGAAAGCATTGTGGACGGACCGGCTGACCCGCAAGACATCTTGCGATTGTTGGGCATCGAAGAGTTGGCGCGTTACATCGTCGATGAAGTGCAGGACGTCTACCGTTTGCAAGGTGTGAAGATCAACGACAAACACATTGAAGTGATTGTTCGTCAGATGTTGCGCCGTGTGGTGGTCGACAACGTGGGTGACACCAACTACATCAGCGGTGAACAAATTGAGCGTTCAGAAATGCTCAACACCAACGAAGCTCTGCAACGTGACGGCAAGATACCTGCTACCTACACCAACCTGTTGCTCGGTATCACCAAAGCATCGTTGTCCACTGACAGTTTCATCAGCGCGGCTTCCTTCCAAGAAACCACCCGTGTTCTGACCGAAGCCGCCATCATGGGCAAACGCGACGAACTGCGTGGCTTGAAAGAAAACGTCATCGTGGGTCGACTGATTCCAGCCGGTTCAGGCATGGCTTATCACAAAGCCCGCAAAGCCAAGGACCTGATGGACGAAGCCGAGCGTCGCGCCATCGCCGAGAACGAAGCCGAAGAGCTCGCCTTGGCGCAACAGCAAGAAGGCAGTAACGAAGAGACACCGGCAGATTGACCAACCCGGCCCTTCGGGGCCTGGTTGACACAGTCGTAGCTGTCGGGCGTTGCTTGAAGTGATGTTGTTATCTCGCTGGTTCTGGATAACGTTTGCATTGCTGGTGTTTTGGGCACTGGGGGCATACAACAGACTGGTGCGGTTGCGTGCACAGATCAAACAACAGTTTGGTCCGTTGCAAGCGGTATTGATGGAATACCAAGAGGTGGTGCAGCAAGCGGTGACAGCCGCTGCTGCTGCCCCGCAGTTGTGGGACAACCCCGGCAGCTCAGACTTGGGTCACAGCCATTGGACCCGGTTGCAAGTTGCCGCCGGCTTGTCCACGGTGGCGTTGGCGCGCATGCAATCACACACCCTGGAAGAAGACAGCGCGCAAGCCCTGCACGATGCCGCCGCCGAATTGCAAGACGCGTGGGCAGCATTGAACCATCCCGATGTTTATTACATCAACATCCCGCCACACTTGAAACAACGTTGGTTGGAATTGGATTTGTTGGTACAGCCTGAACTCAGTCGTTTTAACGCGGCCATTGCCGAATACAACGAAGCCATTGCCCAATACCCAGCTGCTGTGTTGGCCAAGTTGTTTCAATTTCAGCCGGCAACTCCGTTGTGACACCAACGCCTGCACGTGAAGTGGGCGCAAGCTTGGCGCCGCCTTTGTGGCAGCAATTACAAGCATGTGCCAAAGCATTGCGGGCCGTGCGACAAGGCCGTAACCATGTGCAAGCATTGGCTGGCGTATCGCCCGCCATGCGACCTGCGGCGCAAGCCTTGTTGTTCGCGGTATTGCGGCAATGGGGACGCACGCTGGCCCTCCAAAAAGCGTTGGTGCAACGCGCACCGCCCGCGCCGGTGGACGACTTGTTGTGTGTGGGTTTGGCGCTGGCATGGCCGCATACTCAAGCCATGTACCCCATGCACACCCTTGTGAACCAATTGGTGGAGGCGGCCAAGCGTGACCCAGCCACCCGTGCGCAGGCGGCCTTCATCAACGCATGTGTGCGTCGCTTCGACCGTGAACGCACGACCTGGGTGGGTCACACCGACACGCAGTTGTCGGCCCGTTGGAACCATCCCGAATGGTGGATCAACACCGTGCAACAAGACCATCCGTCAAATTGGCAAGCCGTGCTCAGCGCCAGTCAACAGGCGGCGCCCATGGCGGTGCGTGTCAACCGCCGACAGCACTCAGCAGAGGCATTGCAGGCCCTTTGGCAGTCGCAAGGTATCGCCTCTGATCGTTGCGGGCCCGATGGATTGGTACTGCACCAACCCCAAGCAGTACATGCGTTGCCCGGTTTCGAGCAAGGTTGGTTGTCGGTGCAAGACCCGGGCGCACAAATGGCGGCGCCGTTGTTGTTGACAGGCCTGCAACCGAGCGACGGCCCGCGCTTGCGGGTGCTCGATGCTTGTGCAGCACCGGGTGGCAAAACAGCGCATTTGCTGGAATGTGCTGACATCGACTTGCTGGCGATCGATGTGGAAGAAGCCCGTTGTCAGCGGGTGCGTGAAAACTTGCAGCGTTTGCAACTGACGGCTGAAGTGCGTTGTGCCGATGCCGCACAACCCGACGATTGGTGGGACGGTCAGCGCTGGGACGCCATCTTGTTGGACGCGCCCTGCACGGCCTCAGGCATTGTGCGCAGACACCCCGACATACCTTGGTTGCGCCGCCACACCGATATTGCCGCCTTGGCCGCCATACAAAGCCAGATGCTGCAAGCGCTGTGGCCCACCCTGCGGCGCGGCGGACGCTTGTTATATTGCACCTGTTCTTTGTTTCGTGCGGAAGGACAAGGGCAGATTCAAGCGTTTCTTGTAAACAACAGTGACGCCGTTTTAAAGCCTTCACCAGGGCATTTATTGCCTGGTCTGGCGGCCAGCGGTGCTGCTGTCTCTGACAATCTGCCTGAGGAGCACGACGGATTCTTTTATGCCTTGCTGGAAAAACAATAACATGCTTGAAACAGTCGGCCACAAACAACGATCAAAGCTGATTGCGATCGTGCTGTTTTTGGGCGGTTTGCTGGGTATGTTTTTTCAACCGGCATGGGCGCAATCGACGGTGCAACTCACCGATCAACTGCTCGAGCGCGGTGACGATGGCGTGTATTTGAGTGCCACGCTCGACTTTGCTTTGTCCCCCTCGCTAGAAGATGCGCTTTCACGCGGTATGCCTTTGACCTTTGTCATGCAGGCCGAGGTCATGCGTGAGCGCTGGTATTGGTACGACAAAAAAGTCTCAGGGGTGGACCGTTACTTTCGCTTGACCTACCAACCGTTGTCACGCCGCTGGCGTTTGCATGTGTCGTCCACGCCAATCCAAAGCATTGGTTTGGGGGTGACTTTGGGGAACAGCTACGACAGTCTGGCCGATGCCATGGCCGTGGTGCAGAAAATCAACCGGTGGAAAGTGGCTGACACCCAAGTGTTGCAAAAGGATGTCAAACAACGGTTGGATTTGCGCTTTCGACTGGATTTGAGCCAACTGCCGCAGGCATTGCAGTTTGGCAACCAAGCCAGCAGCGATTGGAACGTCAACTTCGACCAGAGTTTTCGGCTCGAAGAACTGGCCAAATGACGCCAAACACCAACTGGAGCGATCTGCGTCACCGCAGTTGGATGCTGGTGGTGATCATGTCCATTTTGGTGTCCGTGTCGATGATCCTGCTGTTTTTATTGACGCAGGCCACCCAGCGCTGGGACGTCTACGAAGAAAACTACGGTCTGTTGTTTGGCTTGAACGCCGTCTTGGCGGTGTTTTTGTTGCTGGTTATCAGTTGGATCGGTTGGCGATTGGTGCTGCGGTTGCGCCAGAAAAAATTCGGCAGCCGTTTATTGATCCGATTGGCCTCTATTTTTGCGCTGGTGGGTATCTTGCCCGGCATATTGATTTATGCGGTTTCCTACCAATTTGTCACCCGTTCGATCGAAGTCTGGTTTGACAACAAGGTTGAAGTGGCGCTGGATGCAGGACTGAATTTAAGCCGCTCTACCTTGGAGAGTTTGGCCAGCGAATTGGTCACCGGCGTGCGCAGCGCAGGCAACAACATGACGCCGTCATCGCGCACCGAATGGTCGGTCACGCTGGAGAAAGCGCGCGATCAATTGGGTGCTACAGAAATCAGTTTGTGGCAGGGCAATGTTCAGTTGGTCGCCAGCGTCAGCGAGTCGGGATTTTCGTTGCAGCCCGAGCGCCCCGGTGCATCCGAATGGCGACAAGTACGTACTTCTGGCGTGACTTGGCGCAGCGACGGTTTGGAAGAAGCCGGTAACGCAGAGGCATTTCCCCGAATCAAAGTGCTGTACCGCTTGTCTGACAGTGGGTTTGAGTTGGACAGAAAAATTTACGTGTTGCAAGTGGTCAAAAAATTGCCCCCTGTGTTGGTGAACAACGCGCGTGCAGTGTTAGAGGCCAACCGCGAATACCAAGAGAGAGCGTTGGCGCGCAGTGGGTTACAGCGCATGTACATCGGCACCTTGACGCTGAGTTTGTTTTTGTCGGTGTTTGGCGCAGTGTTGTTGGCGGTGCTGTTTGGTAACCAATTGGCCAGGCCGTTGTTGTTGCTCGCCGAAGGTGTGCGCGATGTGGCCGCTGGCGATTTGCGGCCCAAACCGTTTTTGCAAGGCAAGGACGAACTCGACGGCTTGACCCGTTCGTTTGCCGAAATGACGCAGCAGCTGTTTGAAGCCAGACAATCGGTCGAGCAAAGCATGGTGCAACTGGATGTGGCGCGCAGCCATTTGCAAACCATGCTGGACAATTTGACCGCAGGCGTGGTGTTGCTCGATAACCATGGCGTGATTTTGTCGATCAACCCAGGGGCGACACGCATATTGAAGTTGCCCTTGTCGGTCTATGTCGGGCAGCCGTTGGAAGATGTGGACGGGTTGCAAGGGTTTGCCACGCAGGTGCTCGATCGCTTTGAAGAAATCACCGCAGAACATGGCCGGGTTGACCACTGGGAACAGTCTTACGAACTCGACACCGCTGTTTATGCCAGCGCCAAAGATTTTTCTGCACAAGCCGCGCGTCAAATCACATTGGTGGCGCGTGGTGCGTTGTTGCCGCAAGGAGATTGGCTGCTGGTGTTTGACGACATCACGGAGATTGTGTCGGCGCAACGTTCACAAGCGTGGACAGAAGTGGCCCGTCGCTTGGCGCATGAAATCAAAAAT
>JALRAA010000152.1 GCA_023262645.1 Burkholderiaceae bacterium | reverse complement strand
TGCCAATGGCACCGTCTAAAACCATTTGGCAGGTGGCATTGCCATGTATGCCCATCTTGTGCTCGAGCCCACCGCAATGGATGCGATTGCGATCTCCCAGTGAACCATCGGCATTCACCAAAAATTTGGGCACCACAAACAGGCTGATGCCTTTGCTGCCTTGTGGTGCATCGGGCAATCGCGCCAGCACCAAATGAATGATGTTGCTGACAAAGTCATGCTCGCCTGCGCTGATGAAAATCTTGTTGCCGGTCAACACATAACTGCCGTCGGCTTGCGGCTCTGCCTTGGTTCGCAGCAGACCCAAATCGGTGCCGCAATGGGCTTCGGTGAGGCACATGGTGCCAGTCCATTCGCCGCTGGTGAGTTTGGGCAAATACAACTGCTTTTGCGCATCCGTGCCATGCGCGTGCAAGCATTCGTAAGCACCGTGGGTGAGACCGGGATACATGGTCCACGCTTGGTTGGCGCTGTTGAGCATTTCATAAAAACACTGGTTCACCACCAACGGTAAGCCTTGACCTCCATAGGCTGGATCGCAACTGAGCGCAGGCCAACCGCCTTGTGCATATTGCGCAAAGGCTTGTTTGAAACCATCGGGGGTTTTGACTTCATGGGTATGGGTATCCAGGCTGCAACCTTGTCGGTCGCCCACGGCATTGAGCGGCAACAACACCTCAGCGGCAAATTTACCGCCCTCTTCTAAAACGGCAGCGATCGTGTCGCTGTCGAGTTCGGCATGCGCAGGCAATTCGCGCAATTGGGCAGGCAAGTCCAGGACTTCGTTCAATACAAACTGCATGTCGCGCAGCGGCGGGCTGTAAATGGGCATGGTGTCAGTCTTTCAAAGTGGATGCGCCATAGCGCAAAAGAATGTGTTCAAAACCCTGTTTGGCACGGTTCAGACTTTTGGCAGTCTTTAAGAAACGTGCTTCGTAATGCAAAGCCAAAATCAATCCATGGATTTCAAAGGACATTTGGGTGGCGTCTGTGTGCTCGTCCAAATGTTTTTCGTCGCGGGCTTGGCACACCGCCCGGTGCAGTGCGCTCAGCCAGGTTTTCACCGAACTGGCCAAGGCATCCCTGACCGGTCCGGGTCGGTCGTCAAACTCGGCAGCCCCACTGATGTACAAACACCCTGAATCAATTTCGGCACTGGTGCGCGCCATCCAATTCAGGAACAACGCCTGCAACCTGGGCAATCCGCGCGGTCGTTGCATGGCGGGAAAAAACACCTCTTGTTCAAATTGGTGGTGGTATTCACGAATCACCGAGATTTGCAGTTCTTCGCGCGAACCGAAATGGGCAAACACACCCGATTTGCTCATCTTCATCACTTCAGCCAGCGCACCGATGCTCAAACCCTCCAGGCCGATTTGGGTGGCCAATCCCAAGGCGGCTTCCACGATGGCGGCTTTGGTTTGCTGGCCTTTGTGCAGCAACCTTTGCTTAGAGACAGATTTGTCCGCGTCAGTGTGGAGGGTGGCTGTTTTTGACATGGCGGGAGTCTAGCAAAAAAGAACGATCGTGCTATTTTATGGGCCTTGTCTGGGTCGGTGGTGTGGGATTGCATACACTCGTTTGCATGGAAACCACACGCATACTGGCCATCCGACATGGCGAAACCGATTGGAATGTTGCCAGTCGCATTCAAGGACAAATCGACATCGAACTCAACCCCCAGGGACAATGGCAAGCACAACAAGTGGCGCGGGCGTTGGCCGAGGAAGAAATCCATGCCGTGTATGCCAGCGATTTAAGCCGGGCGCATGCCACGGCACAACAGATTGCCACCCTACACGGCTTGCCTGTTCAAACCACCCCCGCTTTGCGCGAACGGCATTACGGTGTGTTTGAAAGCCAAACTTGGGACGATATCCAACAAGCGCATCCGCAAGACGCGGCCCGTTGGCGCGACCGAGACCCTTTATGGACGCCTGCCAATGGCGGAGAAAGTTTGGTGATGTTGCAACAACGTGTGAGCCAAGTGTTGCACGACATCGCCTCTGAACACCGAGGACAACATATTGCATTGGTCACCCACGGTGGGGTGTTGGACATTTGGTACCGACTTGCCACGGGTCAAGATTTGCAAGTGGCCCGCACTTGGGGTTTGCGCAACACCGCCATCAATCGGATGTTGTGGACTCCGCAAGGGGTGCAACTTGTGGGCTGGGCAGATGAACGCCATTTAGACCAAGGCACGCGCGAAGAAACCAGTGCGTGAAGGTTGGCGGGGTCTGCTAACCCCTGGTGTCAAAGCTTCACTCGTTATCGGCAGCAAACAAACCTGCGCCGTTTTGCATGGCTGCAGGTGCTGTCACCCCCAGATGCCGGTAAGCCGCGAGTGTGGCTATGCGACCCCGCGGTGTTCGCTGTAAAAACCCTTGTTGAATCAAAAACGGCTCGATCACATCTTCAATGGTGTCTCGCTCTTCGCCAATACTGGCTGCGATGTTGTCCAAACCCACCGGTCCGCCATCAAAACGGTGGATCACGGCTTCAAGCAATTTGCGGTCCATCAGGTCAAAGCCTTGTGCATCCACATCCAGCATGGACAAGGCAGATTCAGCCACAGCTCGGCTGATGCGTCCATCGGCCTTGACTTCGGCATAGTCACGCACTCGGCGTAACAAACGGTTGGCGATGCGCGGTGTGCCGCGTGATCGCTTGGCGATTTCGAAAGCGCCGTCTTCGTGCAATTGCGCCTTGAGCAAACCACCGCTGCGCATGACGATGCGCAATAGCTCTTCAGAAGAATAAAACTCCAAACGCGCCACGATGCCAAAACGATCGCGCAATGGGTTGGTCAGCATGCCAGCACGGGTGGTGGCACCCACCAACGTGAAGGGTTGCAAATCGAGTTTGATGCTGCGGGCGGCTGGCCCTTCACCGATCATGATGTCGATTTGGTAATCCTCAAGTGCGGGATACAAAATTTCTTCGACCACGGGCGACAAGCGGTGGATTTCATCGATGAACAGCACATCGTTTTTTTCCAGGTTGGTCAACAGCGCTGCCAAGTCTTTGGGTTTTTCCAGCACAGGGCCACTGGTCTGGCGCAAATTCACACCGAGCTCTTGCGCAATGATGTGGCTGAGTGTGGTTTTGCCCAAACCGGGCGGACCAAACAACAACACATGGTCAAGCGCCTCATCGCGCTGGCGTGCCGCGCCAATAAATATTTCCAACTGTTCGCGTACCTTGGCCTGCCCTACGTATTCTTGCAACAACTTGGGCCTGAGCGCACGCTCAATCGCTTCTTCGCGCGGGTTGACAGGCGCCGCAGAAACCACGCGTTTGTCAGGCAAAAAATCGTCTGAAAAGCTGTCGGTTTGTATGGTCATGGGTTATTTGGCCAATGCTTTCAATGCCTGTTTGATACCTTCGCTGACACCGATGTCTGCGGGCAATTGTTTCCACGCCGCTGACGCTTCTTTGTCGCTGTAGCCCAAACTGATCAGCGCTTGCAAGATATCGTTTTGCGTCGAAGCTGTGTTGGTGGTGGGGTTGGCGCCCAAGTCGGTGCCCATTTTGCCTTTGAGTTCCAGCAACAAACGCTCGGCGGTTTTTTTACCAATGCCGGGAATCTTGACCAATCTGCCCGCCTCTTGCAGACTGATCGCCTGTGCGAGTTCTTCCACGCTCATGCCGCTGAGCACTCCAAGCGCCATGCGCGGGCCAACGCCTGAAATTTTGATCAACTGGCGAAACGCTGTTCGCTCTTGTGCGGTGGCGAATCCATACAAAATTTGTGCGTCTTCACGCACCACGAAATGGGTCAGCAAAGCAAGGGAATCACCAACTGGCGGCAGATGGTAGAAGGTGCTCATCGGCACATCGACTTCATAACCCACGCCATGGCAATCCACCAGCACCTGAGGTGGATTTTTTTCTAACAAGATGCCGTGGAGTCTGCCGATCATGGATATGTTGCCAATCAAAGGTTGAAGCAATTATCAGCGCGAATGCTCGGCACCCCTACAAAAGGCATCAGACCATGCGGTATGCTTTGCGCTCTAGGCGTTACCCACGGAACATCGCATGTTTTTTATCCCCTTATCCTGTGCTGTCATGCCCTCAGTGCAACAGATTCGATCAGCCTTGCGGCTCAGGCCAACATTTTGATACTGCGCCACCAATTCAGCCCTTCCAGCAACACCCGCCTGGGTAATCTGTGCGGTGCTTTGGATGAACATTTGCGCACCATCGAAACCGCGTTGCAAGTCAAAATCGCCCACAGCCACGAAAAATTCAAAATCGATGGCAATAAAGCCAATGCAACACGCGCGCTCGAATTGTTGCAAGCCTTGTATGAGCGTGCGGCCAAACCGATTCCCAAAGAACATGTGCAACTGATGCTCGCTGGTGATTCGCACCCGTCCAACGGCTCCCAAATCGTCAACACCCGACGCAACGAAGTGCGGGCCCGCACACCGACCCAAGGTTTGTATTTAGACAACATCGCCAACCACGACATCACATTTGGCATTGGGCCAGCAGGCACTGGCAAAACTTTTTTGGCAGTGGCGAGTGCGGTCGAAGCACTGGAGCGAAGCGCGGTACAACGCATCATCTTGACCCGTCCCGCTGTTGAAGCTGGCGAAAAATTGGGGTTCTTGCCCGGCGACTTGGGACAAAAAGTAGACCCGTATTTGCGCCCGTTGTACGACGCTTTGTATGAGCTCATGGGTTTTGACAAAGTGCAAAAAGCCTTTGAACGCAACGCGCTTGAAATTGCACCCTTGGCTTTCATGCGCGGGCGCACGCTGAACCATGCTTTCATTATTTTGGATGAAGCGCAAAACACCACCCCTGAGCAAATGAAAATGTTCCTCACGCGCATCGGCTTTGGCGCCAAAGCGGTGGTGAC
>JALRAA010000151.1 GCA_023262645.1 Burkholderiaceae bacterium | reverse complement strand
GTTTACACATCAATGCGGTGCTGTGTGAATGCTCTAAACCACCATATCCGTCCGCTACTGCGTTGATCAAAAAAACATAGCGGTCGTGTGGAGGTTTTCCTGCGCCGTGCCAAAAACGAATTTCAGTTTCGACAATTTTTTGCATATCAGCCAGTAACCGATCGCCATCAAACGAGGGCGCAGCGCCAGTCACGACAACCCGGTGAGACACGCCTCTGGCGACAAATTCACCCGCCCAAAAGTCGGCCATTTCCACCGGCGAATCGGCCAATTCGTCATAGTTATCCGCTTGGTACAGACCGAATCCGTTGGCACTGGTTTTGACCGCATGCAGGGCAGTTGCAACCCGCCAGTGCGGGCATGCTTCGGGTTGCGCTATGTCAATCGTGTGTGTTTGCGTTTCGTGCCCTACCGCGATCAAACACACACTGGTCGGGTTGAAAAAACCACGCAGTGCATCGAGCCATGCTGTGCGAACCGAGGCGTCATAAGCATGTACGGTGTAGCGCACGTGCAAGGGCTGTGTCGGGTCGGTGTGTACTTGCCATGTGGCTTTGGCGGTTTGTTCAAGGGAAAGAGCGGTTCCATTTTGCGTGGCTCTGATGTGGCTGAGTTGCTTGGAAAACTCTCTCACCATGTAACTGCCCGGGATCCACACAGGCAGTTGTAATCGCTGCAATTCTTGGGGTTGTTGCAGCACCAACTCCACGTCCCATTGGTGAGCGTGCAAATCGCGTATGCGAACCTTGAAGTGAACTGAAGCGGTGTGTGCACTCATTGCTTGGCCAGCAATTTTTCGAGTTGCGCCATGTCAATCGCACCGGGAACGCGTGTGCCGTCAGGTAGCAAAGTGGTGGGTGTGCCCGTGATTTTCATTTTTTGGCCGTATTCCACATTGCGCTTCAAGCTGGCAGTGTCGCACTGGGTGGCCACAGGTGTCTGATCGCGCAACATCCAATCTTGCCAAGACTTTGCAGGGTCTTTGGCGCACCAAATCGCTTTCGATTTGTCAGCGGAATCTTTGCCAAGAATGGGGTATAAAAACAAATACACCGTGATGTTGTCCAGCTTAGACAAGTCGCGTTCAAAACGTTTGCAATAGCCGCAATTCGGGTCTTCAAACACAGCCATTTTGCGTTCGCCATTGCCTCTGACTATTGTGATCGCATCTTTCAATGGAAGCGTTTTGAAATCGATGGCGGTGATTTTTTGCAAGCGTTCTTCGGTCAAATTTCGTTGGTTGCGCGTGTCAATCAATTGGCCTTGCAGCAGAAAATGGCCGCTGGCATCGGTGTAATAAATGTCGCTGCCATCGACCCGCAATTCAAACAATCCCGGCATGGGAGTACGTCGTACTTCATCGATCGGCTGAATATGCGGCATGCGCTCTTTCAAGTTTTTTCGAATCACCGCTTCTTCGCCTTGTGCAAACACTGTCGTGCCGACCAAGCAGCTCAGAAAGCAGCCAAAGAAAATCGCCAGTGTGCGATGAAACAGGTGTTGATACATGGTGATCCCGTGGGTTGGTTAATGCATGGCTTGGCGCATGGTCCAAAGCTTGAGGGTGTTGAACTGGTTGAAGCTGTTGAGGCCCCAATTGCGCAATTGTTGGATGCTCATGTTGGGGTGGTTGAATAAACGCTGTAAGCCATCGCAAGCCAGCCAAGTGGACTGCATACCTGCTTTGCGGGCACGCTCATAGCGGCGCAAAAAATAAGGGTCGTTCAACGCACGCCAGTAAGCAGAAGTTTCGCGCTCCTTGAGCACATTGGCCAATTCACTGACATCGGCCAGACCGAGATTCAGGCCCATGCCGGCGAGCGGGTGGACCGTGTGTGCGGCATCGCCCGCTAACACCCATGATTGACCGTTCTCAAACGGGCCACTCCATTGCAAAGCTTGGGCCAACTGCAGTGGCCAAACTTGAATAGATGCCATGACTTTCAACGGCCCCCACACGTGCTGGCTGGCCTGCGTCAGCGCATCAGACACTTCATCGGCCGAGGATTGCTCAAGCGCTAACGCACGGGCGGTGGGCAACGACCACACCACAGCAGCTTCTTGCCCTCCATGGCCACCCAATGGCAGCAACGCCAATATGTCGAGTTCACCTTGGTGACGGGAAAACCATTGCAATGCTTGTTGCCTATGCGGTTTGTCGCACAACACGCGGGTAGCCAATGCATGTTGTGCGTAGGGCATGCTGTGGTAGGTCACGCCAAGCTCTTGGCGGGTTTGGCTGTTGCGCCCTTCGCACACCACGGTCAGCGTGGCTTCGGGTGGCGCATCAAAGCGTTGAATATCGGTTTGAAAATGGATGGCTTCGGACAACATGCGTTCCAACGCAGGCACATCAACGATATGTGTCAAACCGTTGAAAGTGGGCGCTTGAAATTGCACTTGGCCTCCCGCGTCTCCCCATACCTGCATGGATTGCACCGCCGTGGCATGGGGCGGTTGAGGCCAACAACGCAGGTCAGATAACACCTCGCGCGAGTGGGTGTTGAGGGCAAAAGCGCGTACATCGGTGGCGGGTGCTGGTTGACCTACCAATGCCACTCGCAAGCGCTGTCGCGCCAGTAAAAGCGCCAATGTGCTGCCAACCACGCCGCTGCCGCGGATACAAATATCGAAGGGAGAAGACATGTTTTCGATTGTAGGAGTTGCCTGCCCGTAGAATTTCAGGCTTTGCGCACAACCCTAACGTGTGCATGAGCTTTCCAAGGAAACAGCCATGAGTTTGAAATGCGGCATCGTGGGCTTGCCCAACGTCGGTAAATCCACCCTGTTCAATGCCCTGACCAAAGCAGGTATTGCGGCTGAAAACTATCCGTTTTGCACCATTGAGCCGAATGTGGGTGTGGTGGAGGTGCCTGACCCACGATTGGCGCAGTTGAGTGAGATTGTCAAACCTGAACGCGTGGTGCCTGCGATTGTGGAGTTTGTGGATATCGCCGGACTGGTCGCTGGTGCCAGCACGGGCGAGGGTTTGGGCAACCAATTTTTGGCGCACATTCGTGAAACCGATGCGATTGTCAATGTGGTGCGGTGTTTTGAAGACGACAACGTGATTCACGTGGCGGGCAAGGTGGACCCCATCTCTGACATTGAGGTCATTCAAACCGAGTTGTGTTTGGCAGATTTGAGCAGTGTAGAAAAAGCCTTGCATCGCCACCAAAAAACCGCGCGTTCAGGTGACAAAGAAGCGGCCAAGTTGGTGACCATTCTGGAGAAATGCCAAGCAGCATTGAACGACACCAAACCCGTGAGAACCATTGACTTCAGCAAAGAAGACAAACTCGCGCTCAAGCAATTCTTTTTGATCACCGCCAAGCCTGCCATGTTCGTCGCCAATGTGGCCGAAGATGGATTTGAAAACAATCCGCTGCTAGACCGCTTGGCTGCATTTGCGCTGGCACAGCATGCCCCGGTGGTGGCCATCAGCGCCAAGCTCGAAGCCGAAATGAGCGAAATGAGCGATGAAGACCGCGACATGTTTTTGGCAGAGTTGGGCCAAGCCGAGCCGGGCTTGAACCGCTTGATCCGCTCGGCCTATTCGCTGTTGGGTTTGCAAACTTATTTCACAGCAGGCGTCAAAGAAGTTCGTGCATGGACCATTCGTGTCGGAGACACGGGACCGCAGGCGGCCGGGGTCATTCACACCGATTTTGAAAAGGGTTACATACGCGCTCAAACCATTGCGTTCAATGATTTCATTCAATACAAAGGCGAGCAAGGCGCCAAGGACGCTGGAAAAATGCGTGCAGAAGGCAAAGAGTATGTGGTCAAAGACGGTGATGTGATGAACTTTTTGTTCAGTTCGTGACATTTAGGCAATCCACAAGAACGCATTTTGAGAGAGTGTCTGCGTTGAATCATCCCGAGGCGTTGAGCCATTGCCAGCCAAACAACAACACTCCATAGCGAACTGCTTTGCCAACTGCCATGAAAAAGAGGCACGGCCAAAATGGCAGTCTTAAAAACCCGGCCACCACGCACAGCGGATCGCCAATCACAGGCAACCAAGCACCCAAACAAGCGGCAGGCCCCAACCGTTGCAACCACTGCATCGCACGCAAATGGTGCGCTTTTTGCGCGTAAGCGCTGCTGCGGCTGGACCATAAATGGTCAGCACCCAAACCCATCCACCAGCCCACGGCACCCCCCAAGGTATTGCCCAAAGTCGCCACACACCAGGCTGGCCACAACAGCGATGGGTTCAATGTGATGAGTCCTAACAAAAGAGGCTCTGATCCCAAAGGCAACAAAGTGGCTGCCAACAGCGATACGCAAAATAAAACGATCAAGCCATACTCGGGCTGCGATAGGTTTGTCAATAGGGATTGAAAAAAATTCTCCATCTGAGGCAGTGTAATTGTTGCGTGTGTAAATAAAACCCATACCAAAACGCACAAATATTCAGTGAAAAAAACATCAAAAAAAGCGCATACAAATGCGCTTCACACCGCTAGAATCGTGCCTCCTTTTTAAGCACTCAACATTGTTCAACATGCGCATCGGTTCATTCGAGTTAGCTCACAACGTGTTTGTGGCACCCATGGCTGGTGTGACCGACAGACCGTTTCGCATGTTGTGTAAACAACTCGGTGCATCTTATGCGGTGAGCGAAATGGTCACATCCCGCAAAGATTTGTGGGACAGTCTGAAAACCTCACGCCGCGCCAACCATGACGGTGAATCTGGCCCGATCGCTGTGCAAATCGCAGGCACTGATGCGGACATGATGGCCCAAGCAGCGGTGCACAACATCGAGCGAGGCGCCCAAATCATCGACATCAACATGGGAGAGCTTAAAGAAAAGTATGAGTCAGGAATACTTGTCGAAAGAGATGAGTGGTTGACTGTGCGGATGATGAAGAATTTAGGC
>JALRAA010000150.1 GCA_023262645.1 Burkholderiaceae bacterium | reverse complement strand
AAGCGCTTCGCGCAGCCACTCAAGTGGGTATCGCTGACATCAAAGCGGGAAGATACAAGAGCTGTGAAAATCAGTCGCTATTGCGAGCACATCTTAAATCTATATCCCATAAGGCTAAATCCGTCAGATGAGCAAGCTTTGGCGTGTGCGATTGGCAGAGCAGGTAGAACTTGATTTACAAAATATCAGTGTATGGACTTCAGAAAATTTCGGGCTTCAACAAGCCGCCACTTACCTTGAAACCATTACGTTAGCCCTTGAAGCTTTGTTCGAAGGCCCTGCTATTTTGGGAGCCAAGGAAAGAAGTGAGATTGGCCCTCGTATCTTCACACTGCATGTTGCTAGGCTTGGCAGAAAAGGACGTCATTTTGTGGTTTTCAAGATTTCGCAAGGCCAAACCATAGATGTTCTGCGATTGCTTCATAACAGCATGGATCTCGCCAGCAATTTAGAGGTCGACCGCACCCCCCCGAACTGAATTCGCTTCATGCCCTTCGAGGCATACGCCAAGGCAGCATGGCTTGCACCACGGGCGATACCAGTCTCGGTACATACAAGGTTTCATGGAAACTTTGCACAGTTTCGCCCAGCAATTCACTGTGCAACAGCGAGCGCTGGTAAAAAGGCGTGTCTTCTAATTGATGCAACACGCGCACAGGCGCATCACTTCGCATGCGTCTTTGGATGCGCCACAGCGTGGGCGGCATGGTTTGTCTGGGCGGTGCTTCAAACGGTTGCACACTGCCGTCGGGCGTGAACCGAAGTGCCAACAACTGATCGCCCTGCTGTTCTGCTTTGCCTTGTATGTCGTAGATAACCGCCGTGCTGCCATCTGCCATGATTGAACGCGACCAATCCCACTCATGGCATGCATGGTGAATCGGTTCATCGCCTTCGTTGGAATCTACATACGCATGGCCCTGCCAACGCTGCGCAGGGCTTTGCAAATCCACTTCTATGCGAGCAGAAGGTGCAAGTGGTCCCCAACGGTGCTTTCCGAGAGGATCGATGGGCGTGCTGAAGTTAAACCACGCACTGGCCTGCACACGTACCTGTCCGCGCACCCGATGTGGCCAAGGCACAGCCACTTCATCGATGTCTATCACCAATATGTCGCCCTCCATGCGCCATTGACTCGGGCCGATGGTGAACTGTTGCTGGTCGCGGTGGCAATGTCGCGCACCGCGCTCGGTCATGGTCCAACGACGCGCCTCTTTGCTGTAGAGCGCCACATTGAATGCGCAATGGTTGTCGGGGTCACCGATACCGCGCTGGCGACGCTCCCAAGCGTAGTAGGGTGAAAACACGCTGCCGACAAATGCAATAAAGGTCAGGCCATGCTGACCATCGTCGCTCAATGCGTCAAGGTACCACCAGAGGTAGCCGTTGGACGCCACTGTTTGGTCAAACCGAGGTCTGCCATCAGCGCGGCGGCCGCCAACTGCCCCGACATGGCGGCCATCGGCACCCCCGGCCCCGGGTGCACGCTGCCCCCCGCCAGATACAGACCCTGCGCTTGACTGCGGGCGTTCGAACGGGCGAAGGCTGCCATCCATCCATGTGTGGCCTGGCCGTACAACGCCCCGCCAGTCGCTGGAAATAACTGGTGAAAGTCCTGTGGGGTAGTGCGTATGCATGATGCGGAGGACTCCAATGAGAGATGCAAACCGGCGTGGGCCATGCGGGCCTGACTGCTGCGTGCACAAGCTTCTAATTCATCGTCTGACATGCGCTTGTCGCCGCGAGCAGGTGCATTGACCAAACACAACAAACGCTCTGCGCCTTCGGGCACCGTGCCAGTGCCTCGGTCTTGGGCGCACACATACACCGTGGGTTGCAATGGCATGCGCTTGTGTGCAAATATGTCGTCAAATTCGCTGGCGTAGTCACTGTTGAAAAAAACATTGTGGCGATCTAATGCCATGCCGCCGGTATCGGCATGCACAGACCAGGTGAGCGCTGACAAAGAACGTGGTTGCACTTTGCCTTGCACAGATTTCTGCACACCCGGCCCCAGCAATCCTTTTCGCAATGCGGCGATGTCACCGTTGAACACCACACTGTCAGCACGCAAACTGTCGCCACTGGCCAAGCGCACACCGGTGACACGGCCTTGGTTTAACTCAATACGCTCACAATCGCTGTTGAACACATAGTTCACGCCTTGCGCTTGCCCGAGGCGCATCAAACATGTGGCCAATGCATGCATACCACCGTGCACCGCCCACACGCCATCCATTTCCACTTGCGCAATCAACAACAACGTGGCGGGCGCTTCCCAAGGCGACGATCCGCAATAAGTGGCATAGCGCGCAAACAATTGGCGCAAACGCGGATCATTGAAATGTCGGCCCAGGCTGTTCCACAAACTGCGCATTGGCCCAACCGATGCGAGTGTGGCCAAGCCTCGTGGCCCCAAGTGGGTCATCATGTTGGCCATGGTGGGTGAAGGCGATTTGATGAATGGGCCTTCGAGCGCGTCATACACCTGACGCGCAGTTTGGCAAAACTGTGCGAAACGCTTGGCCTCTGCGGGGCCAGCAAAACGCGCCACCGCATCCAAAGATTGCGCGGGATCGGCAAACAAATCGAGTTGTGAGCCGTCCTCCCAAAAATGTCTGGCCAGCACATTCAGCGGCTGTATGTGCAATTGCGATTCGAGCCGGGTACCGACAGACGCCATGATCTGATCGAATACCCAGCGCATGGTGAACACCGTCGGGCCACTGTCCACCGGCATGCCGTCAGGCATCAATTGCCTGATCTTGCCGCCTGGGGATGCGGCTTTGTCAATCACGGTCACTTGCAATCCGGCATGCGCCAATTGCAATGCACTGACCAAACCAGCCATGCCCGCACCGACCACCACCACTTTGTGATCAGCCATGCAACACCCCGTCTGCCGTTGCGTCAGACATCACTCCTGACCACTGACCTTCACGCCGCAATACGCGCATACGCACGAACATGGACTCGGAGAAAAAATCGTTTTTGTAAGCCGCAGCAATCGCTTGCTGGTGGGCGCCTGTGTGCGCATAGTCCATCATCGATTGCGTGTTTTTCCACAAACTGAAGGTGCATTGCCGAACCAAGGGCGCTTCACCCAAGCCCATGGCCAATTCGCAGCCGGGTGCATTTTTCAAATCGTCTTGTGCTGCAGGCGCATAGCGCCAAAATGCCACCGCTTTGGCTGGTCGAATACTGGCACGCGTGAGTGCCACCATGCCTGCATCAGGAGTGTCTGTGTGAAGGTATTTGCCCAAACGCTCTTTGGGGGTGGCGTCCCATGAACGGCCATCCCATGATCCTCTGGCAGATGTCACCGCCAATGCCGTGATGAAAAAAGATTTGGCGCGTTCTGCGTAAGCCTTGACAGCGGTACTGTCGATGAATTCATCCGCTTGCTCAGCGTTTTCAAACATGCAGACCAAACCCTGGTGGGTCGCGCTGGGGCGCAGTACAAAGCCACCTTCATGGCCACTTCCCATGACCTTGGTGAACAGCAAGCCTGGTGTGTCTTTGAAGGCGGTGGCGCCTTGCACCAAGCGCATCCAGCCCCAACCTTGGTGTGCTCTTAGAAAGTCGACCAGCAACACCACCACCACACCTGAAACTGCCATGGAAACGGGGTCTTGGTTAACCATGGGCTGCTCATGTGCTTGGGTGATGGTGGCTCAGTTCCACATTATTTGGAAGCCACCTGGGCGGGTTTGCCACTGGGCGGTGGCGACAACTCTGGAAAGTCCTTGGCCATGGGTGCGCCAAATAACGGCTTGTATGCCCCTTGGTGACAAGTATTGCAATTGAGTTTGGGCACGTCACCCAACTCGCCTTTGCGGTGGTCTGGGAATACCGGCGTCAAAGGCTCCATGTAATTGACATTCAGGTCTCGCGCCATGCGAATGCCATACCAAGCGGTGGCGCGCTGCGGCGGACTGTTTTCCCAACTTTGGAATGAACGGCTGTTGTGGCAGTAAGTGCAATTGACGCCCAGCGAAGTCGACATGTGGGTCATCAAGGCATAAGTCCATTCGGTCTGTTTGATGGAATGCCGATTGCCTGAAGGCAGTGGCGTAGGACCGTTCATGCGAATGTCTTTGGCTTCCCATAAAAATGGCGTGAAGGGATCGTTCGGCAACGATGCCAAATCGACCGACGGCGCGGGTTCGTTTTGACCAGCTTTGTCACCCAAGAAATTGGAGCCATGGGGTTGGTGGTCTTTCTTGAACCAAATAGCCGATGGCACAGGCTGTCCACGGTGACAGGTGTAGCAAGTGACACCTGTTTCTGCCACGTGCGGTTTCCATTCGCTGTTGATGTACTGCGTCATTTGCAGCATGCGACGCGCCACCACTTTGGTGTATTTGGAGTCTTCTGCGAAATTCGCAGGGTTGTGGCAATACACGCAACCGCCTTCGTTCGGGGCTACCCACGCGCTGATGGAAACCATCAAGCGGTTGAATTGCGCGGTGCTGAGGTTGCCCAACACTTGCACATTTTTGTAGGTCTGAGAGGCCTTGGGGCCTTCGCCCGGTGCTTGAGGAATGGCAACAGGCGGCACGTTGGCGTCCACCTTGGCCGCCAGCAAGCGCGTGTTGTAGACCTGCACCATGCCTGTGCCACGGTAACCATGTTGCACGCTGTTTGGCACGGGCAGTTCACAACCGCTCAACACCAACACAGCACCCAAGGCTGCAACGCATTGCCACAGCCGATTCGTCCATTGCAATGCATTCATCACTTGACTCCCAGAGTGAGCGCCGGGTCAACGACAGGAGGGAAAACATTCGGATAAGGAGGCGCCACACCATGTTTGATCGCCCACAAATACCAGTTGTCCACCACGGTTCCGGTGAGCAAAATACCGATGCCGCCGGTCAATGGACACAAC
>JALRAA010000014.1:9209-13330 GCA_023262645.1 Burkholderiaceae bacterium | reverse complement strand
CAAAAAAGTCAAAAATTACTTTCTTTTTTTAATGATCTGAAAACAGATTCACGGCTTTTGGCGCAAGTCTATTTGTTTCGTCTTCCAATCACGTATATTGAGCATGCACCAAGGTTGGGGCATGGGTATTTCGCCCAAGTCGCTGAAATCTGCCGCTGCGGCTTTGCCACAGACATTCAATACCCAAGAATTGCAACCGGTGAGCCTGTCTGCGGTTTGGGTCGGTTTGCACAACCGAGCCGATGTGTTTTCTGTGCGTCGAAAAATTGAAAGCATGAACCGAGACCCCTTGATGGCCGTCTTACCGGGTGTGGCGCTGGATGAGTTGTGGCAAGTGGTCAAAGTGGTGGAAAACAGCTTGGTATTGATAGGTTTTATGGTGGCAATCAGCGCCATGCTGAGCGTGGCGGCCGTATTGCTCGTGGCCATGAGCGGACGTAGAAAGGAATTGGCCATTTTGCGGGCCATGGGTGCTGCCCCTCGTGCGTTGTTGGGTTTTGTGTTGCTAGAGTCAGTCTTGGTGTGCTTGGTGGGTATAGTTTGTGGCTATGCCGTTTGCCAATGTTTGATGTGGGCCGCGCAAGACATGCTCAGAACAGGATTCGGGGTCATGGTGCAACCCGGATTACCCTCCGCTGACAGCCTGTTGAGCTTGGGTGCTTTGTTTGCCGTCTCGGTGCTGGCGAGTTTGTTGCCGGCTTGGCGTGCATACCGTTTGTCGTTGATGGATGGATTGCATCCACCGTCCGTTTGAATTGGGAGTTGTCATGCATGCTGATGTAAATCGTTTGAAACGCCGCGAATTTGCTTTTCTCATGGGATCGTTGGCCGTCTCTTGGCAAGCCTTTGCGGAAACCGAAGGTTACAAAACCATCGACTGGAACGATTTGATGCCAGACCCTTGGGTCAAAGAAATGACCAAAGAAATGGCGGCGATCAGCAAACTGTCGTATTTACAAGATACCAGTGAAGAGGCCAACAAAGCCATGGGCGCCATTCGTAAAAAATTAGACGAAGCGCCTATCGTGAAGTCTCAGCTCAATAAAAAAGTCAGGCTTCCCGGGTATGCCGTGCCTTTGGATGCAGACCGTTCTGACAAGCGTGAATTTTTGTTGGTTCCGTATTTCGGTGCATGCATTCACACGCCACCGCCGCCTGCCAACCAAATTGTGTTGGTGCGTCCAACCGCGCAAAGCAAAATCAAAAAAATGCCTGAATCCATGGATGTGCTGTGGGTCGAGGGCGAGCTCAAAGAAGGCCGTGTCAGCACTTCGCAAGGGGTCAGTGGCTATTTGTTGGAAGCCATCAGCATCGCGCCCTATGAAACAAAGCCTGCAAAACGCTGACCTACAATACAGGCAGTTTATTTGTAATTCAACACATGGAAAACTCTGACCCCGTTGAATTGGCTGAATCGGCCAACAGCCCCTTTAAAACCTATTGCGCCTTGATGGTGTCTGTTTTGGCCATGGTGCTTGCCATCAACAATTTAGGCGGCAGCAACACAGGCAAAGAGGCCACCATGAACAACATCTTGGCGGCGAACATGTATTCGTTCTATCAAGCCAAAAATGTAAGACAAACACAGTACAAATTGGCTGCTGATGAAATTGAAAGACAGTTGGCGCTCCAAAAATGGACACCTTCACAAGAAGCGCTGTTGAAAGACAAGCTGGCCAGTTACAAAAAAACCATTGAGCGTTATGAGTCAGAACCCGAGAACGGTGAAGGCAAAAAAGAACTCATGGTCAAGGCCAAAGCCTTTGAGCACGAGCGTGACTTGGCCCTGAAAAAAGACCCTTGGTTCGATTATGCAGAGGGTCTTTTGCAATTGGCCATCGTACTCACCTCTGTTGCTATCATTACCGGTAGACGCGCCATGTCTTACATGGCCTTGGTGCTGGGTATCGTTGGAACGCTCAGCACCTTCAACGGGTATTTCCTCTTTTTTTGAACTTCTTGACTGAAAGACGCATATGGCAACCAATATGGATCAATCCAATAACCTCGTGATCGGTAACGGCGTGACTTTCAAGGGAACTTTGAATGTCCCCAAGAAAGCAACCATCTACGGAACCGTTGACGGTGAACTGACGGCTGAGGAAATTTTTATTGGTCAATCCGGAAAAATCACAGGCAAGGTAACTGCGCGCAGTATTGAAGTCGAAGGCGAGTTGCATCAAGTGATTCATTGCCGCGACCACTTGCACATTCGTGCCACGGGCAAAGTGTCTGGCAAATTGGAATACTCACAAATTCAAATCGAGCGTGGTGGTGAATTCCGAGGTGAAATGCAACAAGTGGGTGCGGCCCCGGTATATCCCTCTGGCAGTGCGCCCACCGCCGCTAAGCCTGGTTCGCCAACTACCCCTTCCACAACCGGTGCAACCACACCACCTTCTGCAAACAAAGACGCATCTACCTGAAAGCGTTTTCGCACGGGCCTTCGGGTGATGCCTTCATACACAGGCAACTGAATCCGAAGGTTTTGACATCTTTCTTTTCAATACCTCTGATGGCAGTTTTACGAATCGCATTGGAAGGTATATAGAGCTTGGGTTCAAACGCTTGGGCGCGTTTTTTCCCGTCCTTGAATTCAAAATTAGCACCTACACAAAATACCGGGCCGCTGTTTTGGTTGCCCACTTCAAACAACATCAAGCTCGGGTCATCACTGGACCAACCCGAACGAATAGACAACTGCTTGAGTTCTGCGGGCGTTAATTCGGTTTGACGCAGTGCGGGTTCGTTGGAAAACCATCCCATGGCAAACAGCGAGCCAGAAACACAGACACTGATTGCATACACTGAACTTTTGGCTACGCCACAAATACTTCTGCCTCTCATGGCGTCAAATTTTACGGGCTGAACACTACAGCAGAGGCAGGATGTCTCTCAAGCTTGAACCGCTGTAGCTCGGGCGAGGGCCCAGCGTTTCAAATGGCAAACCTTGGCGGTTGACCCAAAAAGTTTTAAAGCCGAACCAAGTCGCGCCCAATGCGTCCCAGCTGTTGCTCGATACAAACAAGACTTCACGTATATCTGCGGGGTAGTGGTGCGCCACCAGACCATAACTTTGTGGCGATGTTTTGAACTGCCTCACCTCATCCACCGACAAGACTTTGTCGATCAAGCCGGTCATGCCTGCGCTGTTGACTGCGGAATGGAGCATGTCCGGACTGCCGTTGGACAGGATGGCGCAACGCATGCCAGTTTTTTTCAGCGCCTGCAGCACTTCTATATTTTCTTCAAACGGTTGAAGCTGCGAGTACTGGTCCATCAGTTGTTTTTGTTTGACCGGCGTCAATTCAAGTTGCAGTCGCTGGCAGCTGTATTGCAAGGCCAACCGTGTCAGATCCCAAAAGGATTGGTAATGGCGGCTTCCCATGGGATTGAGCGGATCGCTCAGGGAAATCAAACGGCTGTATTCAATTTGTTTATCGCGCCACAACACAGACAAGGCTGCCCCTTGGCCAGGAAAAAGTGACTCAGCCATGGCGCCCACGGAATACACATCAAAAAGTGTTCCATAAGCATCAAACACCACCAGTCGAATCATGGCTGCTCCTGCGATGAGGTTAACTGTTGTCAAAGTTGGCAAAGCGTGGATGGGTCACCCATTTGCAGGTGCCCATCGTATACTCAAATCATGAAAATACTCGTACTCAATGGCCCCAATTTGAATTTGCTTGGCACCCGTGAACCCGAGTTGTACGGTGCCAGCACGCTGGATGATGTTCATGCTTTGTGCGTACAAACAGCGCATGCACTGGGGTTTGAAGCCGATTGTTTTCAAAGCAACCATGAAGGCGAATTGATCGACAAAATTCATGCGTATGGCAAGTTGCACAAAGAGGGTTCGGCCTTGGGCGCGGTGTTCAACCCGGGGGCACTTACCCACACCTCTGTGGCTTTGCATGACGCTATCAAGGGTTGCGGTCTCCCCGTGATCGAAGTCCATATTTCTAACGTACACGCCCGCGAAAGCTTTCGCCATCACTCCTATATTTCTCCGGTGGCGCGAGGCACGGTCATTGGCTTGGGCACAATGGGTTACGAATTGGCCATCCGCGGCCTTGTGGCGGTTGCCCCATGAAAATAGCCGTTTGGTGTTTGCTGAT
>JALRAA010000014.1:0-9199 GCA_023262645.1 Burkholderiaceae bacterium | reverse complement strand
GTGAATGGTTGTCTCGCCAAACAGGTTTTCGCGCCCGTGCCAATGCAGCCCAGCACAATGCGTTTGAAGCATTTCCTTTTTTCGCAGTTGCGGTTGTGCTGGGAATGGGTTTGTCACTTGACCCGTCGGTGCTGAACCGTTATTGCCTGATATTTGTGGTGGCTCGTGTGTTGTATTTGCTGGCTTATTTGTTGGATTGGGCCAGTGTCAGAACCTTATGCTGGGTGGTGGCTTATGCCAGTTGCTTGGCTATCTATGTGCAATTATTGATGTAGCCGTTGCAAGGCAACTTACTCTTGAATCACTTTGCAAGGGCCTTTGATATTTCTTTTTTCTTTCATCTGCTCGCAACGCTCCATCGCTTTGCGCTCGGCCACCGCTGACATCTTGACGTAAATAGAGCAGGTGAAGATCATTTTTTCTTGGTCCATGCTGCTGTCATAGCTGGTTACACAGCGACCAATGTCACCGAGATTGGGTTTTTCGTGGCGATAAGCTTCTTGCAATGGCCCCGGTAAATCGTGCAAGTGCACAGAGGGGTAAACGTAAGGCTCGGCAAGCGACATGTGTGTCGCGGTGCCCATGACCGCATAAACCATCAAGAACAAAAGTTTTTTCATGTGACCAATCTTAAGCCAGACAACATGTCATCCGTCTGACTTGACCAAGCGTTGTTTGTGTGTTGCACAGTATTTACCCACCGCCAGGTCAAAAGGAGACTGTATGAAACACCGCACGCCGCTGATATTTCTAATACTTTATATGTCTTTGCTTTCTGTTTCATGGGCGGATAGCCCGCGCTGGCGTCACAAAGAACGTGAAATCAGCAGGTATGAAACACACCGCGGCAGTGATTATGGTCACGGCAATGGCGGTTATCGGCACAGGCACGGTGGTTGGGGTTGGTCGCCACTGGCAGCCGCCGCGATTTTGGGCTCAACGGTTTATTGGGCCAACACCTACGCTCAGCCTTCGGTCAGTACAGTCATCATCTCGCCGTCCGTGGGTTACAGCCCGCCACGCACAGCTTATTTTTGCCAAACCAGCCAACAGTACTACCCCGTGGTCCCTGTGTGTGAGGTGCCTTGGCAAATTGTGAATTATTGATATTCACAGCGACACAATGGTTTTTTCTCCTTGGCGTAGCGAATGGCGCAAAGTAGCACCGAGTTTTTCCACCTCAATGCTGGCTCGCTTGCCCGAATAAACCTTCTGCTTTAACCAGTGTGTCTCTTCTTCCAACATGTTTTCAGAGGGCAAACTGCGGTACCAGGTTTTTCTGTCGCCGTCCCAACGGTATCCGCGTGCTTTCAACAAATCTTTGGTGTCAAAAGGCGAGCCCAAGGCAGACAAGCGAACTTGCGATTGGTTGAGTGTTTCAAGCAAGTGCAGCAAGACCGGTTGCTGACTCTGCGGCAACACCATATGGAGCAATTCCAACAATGCCCAGCAGTCCATTTCGGCCCGGTGCGCTTCGTAAAAAAAGCCCTGGGTTTGCAATAAATATTCCAACTTGGCAGAACCCAAGCCTTCCGCTTTCCAATCAATGTCTTTGATGCTGCATACCCATGCTTTGTTTTCAAATTCAGGCCAGCGCTGCTCGACAAATGGCCGATCGAACGCTGCGTTGTGGGCTATGACCACCGATGCGTCTGCCAACAGGGATCGCACCTCTTGGTCGTTGATACGTTTGCCGCGCACCATGTCATCGGTGATGTGGTGAACTGCGGTGGTTTCAGGAGGAATGGGAATACCTGGGTCTTCGAGCTCGTCAAACACTTTCAATACGCGATGCAGTTGTCCGGTTTCTGGATCGAACTCAAACAGAATCATGCCCAACTCAATCACTTTGCAAAGCGCTGTGTTGAGTCCCGTGGTTTCTGTGTCAAGCACAATGCCTTTGAGCAAACGGCGTCCGTCTGTCGCCTCAGCAAACACATGTCTGGGCTGTAATCTGCGCAATATGCGGTAATCGGGGTGCAGCGCAAGAGACAACGCCATCTCGGCGGCTTGGCTGTCGTTGGGTACAGGTAGGTTCATAAAAGGGGCGACATGAAAACAGCATCAGGGCAATCACAAAGTGTAAGCGCTGGGATCGGGCGGTTCGCTTGGCCGCGCTTGCTGAAGTGGGCCGTTTTGTGGATGGCTGCAGGTGTCAGCATGGCTTGGGCGCAAGTAGCTCCCTCAGATATTCAACCAGCTTTGTCGCAAGCAGAGGTGGTGGGTATTTATTTCACACCGCCTGCAGATGTGGCCGCTGCCGTGATTGAGGTGATTGACCAAAGCAAAACTGAAGTGTTGGTGCAAGCGTATGGCTTCACGCACAACGGAATCGCACAGGCACTGGTCAGGGCGCACGGCAGAGGTGTGACGGTGAAAGTTTTGCTCGATGCCAAAACCGATTCGACCAATCGCTTTGTCACGGATATTTTGCAGTCGCAGCAAATACCGTTGCGTTTGGATGCAAGCCACGCCATAGCGCACAACAAAGTCATCGTCGTCGACGGCGAAATGGTGATCACCGGCAGTTTCAATTTCACCAATTCGGCCCAAACCCGAAACGCCGAAAACCTGCTGGTGCTGCGCTCAAAAGGTTTGGCAGACAGCTACAAATCGAATTGGCAGGCGCATTGGAACCACAGCCGTTGAACCGAGTTGGCTTCAAGCCATGCGTTTGATGGCTTTGGCGCAGGCAGGCACCAAAGCCGGGCCTGCGTAAATCAGACCGGTATATACCTGCACCAGATCGGCGCCAGCTTGTATTTTTTGCACCGCATCCTCGGGGCTCATCACACCACCGACACCGATGATTGGAAACTGCGGCCCGAGTTGCTCACGCACAAATCGAATCACGCGGTTACTCGCTTCGCGCACGGGCGCACCCGATAAGCCGCCGGTTTCCGTTGCATATGGCAGTCCTTGAACCGCATCTCGGGACAACGTGGTGTTGGTGGCAATCACACCCCAAGCGTTGTCGGCGGATGCGCCGTCACGCATGCAGCATTGGCGCAAGGTAGTGCAAAGCTGATCCAATTGCATATCGTCTAAGTCAGGCGCAATTTTGATGAACACCGGCACGTGGCGTTGGTGTTTGATAGCCAATGCCTGTCGGTGTGTTTGCAGCATCTCAATCAATTGCACAAAGGCTTCATCCGATTGCAGCTGTCTCAAATGTTGTGTGTTCGGGCTGGAGATATTGACCGTGATGTAGTCCGCGTGGGGGTAAACCGCTTCCAAGCATTGTCGGTAATCATCGTTGGCGTTGGCGATGGGCGTGGCGGCGTTCTTGCCAATGTTCAAACCCAACAGCATGGGCGAGTGGGCGTTTTGTCTGAACCGCGCTCTTGACACATGGGACAGAAAACTGTCTAAGCCGCCATTGTTGAAACCCAACCGGTTGATCAAGGCGTTCGCTTGGGGCAAGCGAAACATGCGTGGCTTGGGGTTGCCCGGTTGTGCCACTGGCGTGACGGTTCCCACTTCGACAAACCCAAAGCCCATGTGCTGCCATGCGTCGATGCAACGCGCGTTTTTATCCAAGCCTGCGGCCAAGCCGACCCGGTTGGGAAACGTCAGTCCGCACAGCTGCACAGGATCGCTGATTTTTTCTTGGGTGTAGGTGTGCCGAAGTGGCGTGTGTTGGGTGGCTGCCAGCCATTGCAAGGTGTGGTCGTGAACCGCTTCCGGGTCTGCAGCGAACAACAAAGGGCGAAGCAAGGCGTAGGGCAGCACTGACATGGATAATCCGGCAAAGATGAATAAGGAATTGTCACCGATGAACCAGACCGGCCAAACCCAGGATGAATTGAAAACGCTGGTGGCCCAAGCCGCGCTCAGTTACGTGGTGCCGGGCGAATATTTGGGGGTAGGAACCGGCTCTACAGTGAATAAATTCATTGACGCATTGGCGGCCAGTGGCATTGCCATCAAAGCGGCCGTGTCGAGTTCCGTGGCCTCCACCCAGCGCATGCAGTCATTGGGCCTGCCGGTGGTAGAGCTGACGCAAGTGGAGCGCATGGCGGTCTATATCGACGGTGCAGATGAAATCGATGGCCATGGCTTCATGGTCAAAGGTGGCGGTGCGGCTTTGACCCGCGAAAAAATAGTCGCGGCGCAAGCTGACAGGTTTGTGTGCATTGCCGATGCGTCAAAGCGCGTTGAAGTACTGGGCAGCTTTCCCTTGCCGGTAGAAGTCATTCCCATGGCTGCCCCGCAATTGGTTCGGCAGTTCAAAGCTTTGGGCGGTCAAGCCGGTTTGCGCATGGCCCATGGCAAGCCATTGGTAACTGACAACGGCCAACATGTATTGGATGTGGTGGGCTTGCGCATCACCGACCCGTTGGGTTTTGAAAATGCAGTCAGCCAATGGCCAGGTGTTGTCACCGTCGGGGTGTTTGCCCATCAAAAAGCGAACGTGTGTTTGCTGGGTACGTCGCAAGGCGTGCAAACCACGGTTTATGACTGAGGCGCCATGCCTTGGTGCCGAAGCAATGCATCTAGGCTGGGTTCGCGGCCACGAAATGCTTTGAACGATGCCATGGCGGGGCGACTGCCGCCCGCTTCCAAAATCGCGCGTCTGTAGCGTCGGCCTGTCTCAACGCTGTGTTGACCATCGGCTGAACTGGTTTCTTCAAATGCCGCATAAGCATCCGCACTCAATACCTCTGCCCATTTGTAGCTGTAATAGCCAGCGGCATAGCCGCCTGCAAATATGTGGCTGAAGGAATGTGGCATGCGGTTGAATGCCGGTGGGTGCATCACCGCCACTTCCTGGCGCACTTGATTAAGCACATCGAGCACACGGATGTTTTGGGCTGGCAAGGTGTGCAAATACATGTCTAACAACGAAAACTCAATTTGACGCAGGGTTTGCAAGCCGCTTTGGAAATTTTTGGCGGCCAGCATCTTGTCAAACAGCGCGCGCGGCAAGGGCTCGCCTGTTTCCACATGCGACGTCATGTGTTTGAGCACAGACCATTCCCAACAAAAGTTTTCCATGAACTGGCTGGGTAATTCAACCGCGTCCCATTCCACACCACTGATGCCAGAGACATCGCGCTCGTTGACCTGTGTGAGCATGTGGTGCAGGCCGTGGCCACACTCATGGAACAGCGTGATCACATCATCATGGGTGAGCAAAGGCGGTTGACCGTTGATGCCTTCGGCAAAGTTGCAGACCAGATGCGCCACAGGCGTTTGTAGCTGCCCGTTGTCAGGGCGTAGCCAACGTGCGCGGACATCGTCCATCCAAGCGCCGCCGCGTTTGCCTTGTCTGGCACCGGGGTCTAAATAAAACTGACCGACCAACTGTCCTTGGCGCTCAATTCGGTAGAACGAAACGCCGGGGTGCCACACCGGGGCTTGGTCTTGACGGATGGCCACTTCAAACAGGGTTTCGACAATTTTGAACAAGCCTTCCAGCACTTTGGGCGCGGTGAAATACGCTTTGACTTCCAAATCGCTGAAGGCATAACGCGCTTGCTTGAGCTTCTCACCCACAAAGGTCCAGTCCCACGCCTGGGGGTCGGGCAGATGCAAATGCTCGGCGGCAAATTGGCGCATTTCAGCCAAATCGTTGACGGCATAAGGCTTGGCTCGAGCGGCCAAGTCGCGCAAAAAACCCACCACATGGTCGGGAGACTCGGCCATTTTGCTGGCCAAAGAAACCTGTGCGTGGTTGTCATAGCCCAGCAGTTGGGCTTCTTCTTCTCTGAGTTGCAGTATTTCCACCAACAGTGCGCTGTTGTCGAATTGCGCTTGCTGGGACAACTCAGACGCGCGGGTGGCATAGGCGCGGTACATGTTTTCGCGAACACTGCTGCTGTGCGCATATTGCATGACCGGCAAATAGCAAGGCATTTTCAGGGTCAATTTGTAGCCGGATTTCCCCTCGGCCTGTGCAAGCGTTTGTGCCGTTTGCAGAACGTCATCAGGAATACCAGCCGTATCCGCGTCCGTGATGAACATGGACCACGCATCGGTGGCATCGAGCACATGTTCACTGAACAGTTGGCTGATTTCTGCTTGACGCTCTTGGATGGCGGCGAAGCGTTCTTTGGCAGCACCTGTCAGTTCTGCACCCGACAACACAAAGTTGCGCAACGCCAAGGTTCTGGCATGGTTTTGTTCTGGGTTCAAGCTCTCAGGGCGAATGGCTTTGTACTTGGCGTAAAGCGCTTCGTTGGCACCCAAGCGTGTCCAAAACTCGGTGACCTTGGGAAGTTGGGCGTTGTAGGCTGCCCGAAGTTCTGGCGTGTCGGCCACAGATTGCAAATGGCTCACTGCACCCCACGCGCGGCCCAGTTGTTCGGTGGCGGTGTCGAGCACTTTGGAAATGTGTACCCAATCGGCAGGAAAGTCATCTTGGGTCACCTGGGCAAGGGCCGCATCTGCTTTCTCTAGCAGTTGCGTGATAGCGGGCTCAACGTCAGCGGGTGTGATGCGGTCAAACAGGGGCAGTGCAGAAAAGTCGAGCAGGGGGTTTGTCATGCGATCAAGAAGCAGCGTGGTGTTCGGCAGATGCCAGTGTGTTGACCAGCAGCATGGTGATCGTCATGGGGCCAACGCCGCCGGGCACTGGTGTGATGTGCGAGGCAACTTCCTTGACACCGTCATAGTCGACGTCGCCACAGAGTTTGCCCGCGTCGTCACGGTTCATGCCGACATCAATCACCACCGCGCCGGGTTTGACCATGTCAGCCGTGAGTATGTTGCGTTTGCCTACTGCTGCCACGATGACATCGGCTTGCAAGGTATGTGCTTTGAGGTTGGGCGTGGCACTGTGGCAGATGGTGACCGTGGCGTGTTCTTGCAGCAGCATCAGTGCCATGGGTTTGCCAACGATATTGCTGCGGCCAATCACCACAGCGTGTTTGCCTTTGAGTGAGTAGCCAATGTGCTCGAGCATCTTCATGCAACCGTGGGGAGTGCATGGCCAGTAGCCTGGCAATCCGGTCATGAGTGCACCGGCGCTGGCCACATGAAAACCATCGACATCTTTTTCAGGGGCAATGGCTTCGATGACTTTTTGTGCATCAATGTGTGCGGGCAATGGCAATTGCACCAAGATGCCGTGAATGCTGTTGTCATGGTTCAAAGCGTGCACCCGAGCCAGCAATTCGGCTTCGGTCATGGAAGCATCGTGTTTTTCCAGCAAGGAGTGAATGCCGGTTTGTTCACATGCTTTGACTTTGTTGCGCACATACACCTGGCTGGCGGGGTTGTCCCCGACCAAGATGACTGCCAAACCGGCGGTGAGCCCGCGCGCTTGCAGCGCTTTGACTTTGTCGCTGACTTGTTGACGCAATTGGGCGGAGAGGGCGTTGCCGTCGATGATAGAAGCAGTCATGTGTCAGGCCTTGGTGGAGTTGGGACCCAGCGCGATCTTCAGCAGATCGGCCACGGTGTTGGCGTTGAGCTTTTCCATGATGTTGGCGCGGTGCGCTTCCACCGTTTTGATGCTGATGCCCAAGTCGTCGGCGATTTGTTTGTTCAATCGACCTGCGACGATGCGCTCGAGCACTTGCGATTCACGCGCAGTCAATTTACCCATGAGCGCGTCTCGGTTGGCGGCATGTTGGTAATCTGCAAAGGCTTCGCGCGCTTGGTCCAGCATGCGCTCGACCACGCTGAGCAATTCTTCTTCTTTGAAAGGCTTGGGGATGAAATCCATGGCGCCTTTTTTCATGGTGGTCACCGCCATAGGCACGTCGCCATGCCCGGTGATGAACACGATGGGCAGGGGAGATTTGCGTTCAATCAAACGGTCTTGTAGTTCAAGGCCAGAAATGCCTGGCATGCGGATATCGACCAACAGGCAAGCGACTTCGCGCGGGTCGTAACGGCTTAAAAAGGATTCGGCCGAATCAAAGCAACGCACCCTGTAGTCTTTGCCTTCGAGCAACCACTGCAATGAATCGCGAACAGCTTCGTCGTCATCCACCACATAGATGTTGCCTTTTTTGGGAATCAAGCTCATCAGTTACTCCAAATGCAATAAACAAATAAAAAATATCAAGCAGTGATCAACGCTGGTTTGGCAGGCAGCCAGAATGAAAAACGGCAACCGACAATGACTGTTCCATTGTAGATGTTCTCGGCATGCATTCGGCCTTGGTGCGACTCAATGATGGTGCGGCATAAATTCAAACCAATACCCATGCCTTCGCTCTTGGTGGTGTAGAAAGCTTCAAACACCCTGGCCATGACTTCTGCCGGCATGCCTTCTCCGCTGTCAGTCACCGAGAACACCACGACTTCTTGCTGTTCAATCACTTTGGGCACGATTTGCAACTCCACATGCCGCTCGTTCAACGGGCGCTTGGCATGCTCGATGGCTTCGGCAGCGTTCTTGAGCAAATTGATCAGCACTTGCTCAATCAAGATCGGGTCCACCAAAATTTTGTTGATCCGGTCAGACACATACAAACTCAAGCGCACTTGGCGGCGGCGCAATTCAATGTCTGCCAATTCGACCGCTTCGGTCACCATCGGTGCAATCAATGTCAACACACGGTTGGTTTCACTGCGCCTGACAAAACTGCGGATGCGTTGAATGATTTGACCAGCGCGTTGCGCTTGGTGCGAAGTTTTTTCCAAAGCCTTGAGCAATTCATCTTCACTGATTTGCTTGCCTTGCAAGCGGGTCAGCATGCCGTTGCAGTAGTTGGAAATAGCGGTGAGCGGTTGGTTGAGTTCGTGCGCGACGCTCGAGGCCATTTCGCCCATGGTGATCAAACGGCTGGCCGATTGCGCGCGTTCAGCTTGGAGAGCGGCTTGTTCTTCGGCAGTGCGTCGGGCGGTGATGTCGGTGGAAATCACCATTTGCGCCAGTCTTCCGTCCACCCAATTCAAATAGCGAGAGCGGACTTCCAGCCATTTGTTCAAGCCGGGCAAATAGATTTCCGAGTTTTCTGTTTTGGCTTGTGTCAGTGTCACGCCGGGCATGCCCGCCAAATCATCGACCGACTCGTCCCGGCTCGATTTGTCTGCTGAAATCAGTCCGGCTTGGGTGACCAAATTCAAATGGCCGTCGCTTTGGCTGCCAAACCACTGGCGGTACAACTTGTTGGCAAACAACAATTCTGTGCTGCCCAATGGTGTGACAGACACCGACGCATCCAAAGCTTCTAGCACCGTGGTGAACCGTTCGTAGGAGGCCGATAACTGTTCTCGAATACGGTTGGGCTCGGTGATGTCA
>JALRAA010000149.1 GCA_023262645.1 Burkholderiaceae bacterium | reverse complement strand
AATCCCGACATCAAACAACTGATGACCTTCATGGCGCGAGACGAATCCCGCCACGCTGGCTTCATCAACCAGTCGTTGCGTGACTTCGATTTGGGCATCGATTTGGGCCAACTCAAACGCACCAAGTCCTATACCTTCTTCAAACCCAAATTCATTTTTTACGCCACCTACCTGTCCGAAAAAATCGGCTATGCGCGTTACATCACTATTTATCGCCAACTGGAAAAACACCCCGACAAACGCTTTCACCCGATCTTTCGCTGGTTCGAGCGTTGGTGCAACGACGAATTCCGCCACGGCGAATCGTTTGCACTGATCATGCGGGCCAACCCCGATTTGTTGCGCGGTGTCAATTTGCTGTGGATCCGCTTTTTCATTTTGGCGGTGTACGCCACCATGTATGTGCGAGACCACACCCGTCCACTGTTGCACGAAGCCATGGGCTTTGAATCCACCGACTACGACTACGAAGTGTTTCGCATCACTTCGCAAATAGCACGCCAGGTGTTTCCAGTGGAAGTTGACATCGATCACCCCACCTTCCGTGCTTGCATGACCCGATTGGTTGAGTTGTCCATCGCCAACGCCAAGGCCAAAGAACGCGGTGGCTTGCTCGGACTGGCAGGCCGCGCTGTCTCGGCAGTGCAAGCGGTTTGGACTTTTGGCAGGCTGTATTTTTTGCCCGTCAAGAAAAATACTTTGCCTGCGGATATTCGCATGCAACCTACTTGGTGATCGGCCTTTGGAATGACTGAATTTTTCACCACCACGCTGGGCGCTGGCCTGTGTGCGGTGTTTTGCTGGTGGTTGGGTACGGGTGCGATTTTGTGGTTGGTGCGCCTACCCACTTCCACGTTTCGCTGGAGCATGTTTTGTCTCAGCTTTTTGCTGGGCTTGAGTTTGTGGACCGCATCACTCAGCATGCGTTCGCATTCTGTGTTGAACGCTTACATCGGGTTTGTCAGTGTGATCGCCATGTGGAGTTGGCACGAAATGGCTTTCCTCACCGGTTGGTTGGCAGGGCCGCGTCGCATGCCGCTGGACCCTGGCTTGGGTTTGAACCAGCGTTTTGGCCAATCTGTCATGGCACTGCTCTACCACGAGGTGGCTTTGCTGTTCAATTTCGGCGTGTTGCTGGCCTTGCAACAAGGACAACCCAACCATGTGGCCTTGTGCACTTACGCTTTGCTGTGGTGCATGCGCTTGAGCGCCAAACTCAATTTGTTTTTTGGCGTGCCCCAAGTGGGTGAACAGTATTTGCCCGCGCACTTGCGTTACATCGGTAGCTATTTCAAAAGCGGACGCATCAGTCCGTTTTTCTTTTTCACCATGGCCTTGTCTGTGGTGGTGTGGTCATGGATGGTATGGGAATTGAAAACTGGCGCCGTGATGATCAGCACGGGTTGGGTGTTGTTGTCTTCGCTGCTGGGTTTGGCCATCATCGAACATGTGTTGATGGTGTTTGCTTTGCCCTTGCAACGTTTGTGGGGCTGGGCCATGAGGCGCAGTCCCTACGCCGCAACACGCGCGACACTTTTAGACTCCACGCCTGCCGTTATCGTTCCGGTGAACGCAGCCAACCAAGCAGACCCCGCATGAACGCTTTTCGCACACAACATGAGCGCGCCCCTGGCGAAACGCCGGCGCACCATTCCCCCCGCGCGGTGGTCATTGGCACAGGCTTTGGCGGCTTGGCCGCTGCTATTCGTTTGAGCGTGATGGGCTACCAAGTGCAAGTGCTGGAGAAGCTCGACGCGCCCGGTGGACGCGCTTATGTGCACAAACAAGACGGCTTCACGTTTGATGCGGGTCCCACCATCATCACCCTGCCGCATTTGCTCGAAGAGTTGTTCACGCTGTGCGGTAAACGCATGCAAGACCATGTTGATTTGCGTCCGATGTCGCCTTTCTATCGCATCCGCTTCGACGATGGCACCCATTTCGATTACAGCAACGACGAAGCCTCCATGCTCGCGCAAATTGAAGCCATCAGTCCGTCCGATGTGCAAGGCTTTAAAAAGCTGATGAAAGCATCGGCACGTTGCTATGAGTTGGGGTTTGTGGAATTGGGTTCGATCCCGTTTGAAACCATTGGCGACGTGATCAAGGCCCTGCCCAATTTGATACGCATGAAAGCTTGGCGTTCGATCCACACCATGGTGGCTCGTTACCTCAAGCATCCCAAACTGCGCATCGTCATGAGCTTTCACCCACTGCTGATTGGTGGCAATCCGTTTTCGGTCACCTGTGTCTATTCATTGATCCACATCTTGGAGCAACGCTGGGGCGTGCATTCCGCCATGGGCGGCACAGGCGCGATTGTCAATGCCTTGGTGGGATTGCTCAAAGAACGCATGGTGCCTATCCGCTACAACGCCCCGGTGACACGTATTCGTGTGAAAGACGGCAAAGCCGTGGCGGTCGAGTTGGACAACGGTGAATTGATCGGCGCTGACATTGTGGTGAGCAACGCCGATGCCGCGTGGACCTACCGCCATTTGCTCGAAGAAAAAGAGCGCCCGCATTGGAGCAACCGCCGGATTGAAAAAGGCCACTATTCATCGGGCTTGTTTGTCTGGTACTTCGGTACCAACAAACAGTACGCCGATGTACCGCACCACATGATGGTGCTGGGCCCGCGATACAAAGAATTGCTGCAAGATATTTTCAAAAACCACATCCTTGCCAAAGATTTCAGCCTGTATTTGTACCGCCCCACCGCCACCGACCCGTCGCTGGCGCCCGCGGGTTGCGACACTTTTTATGCGCTGTCAGTGGTACCTAATTTGAGCAGCGGTACCGATTGGCCAGCCATCTCCGAGCAATACCGCGACGCCATCGCCACGGCCTTGCAAGACAGCGTGCTGCCCGGTTTGAAACAACACATCGTCAGCTCGCGCGTGACCACACCGCAAGATTTTCAAGACCGTTTGTGGTCGTTCAAAGGCGCGGGGTTCGGGCTGGAGCCTGTCATCACGCAAAGCGCATGGTTTCGCCCGCACAACCGCAGCGAAGACATTCCCAATTTGTTTCTCGTGGGCGCAGGCACGCAACCCGGTGCAGGTGTTCCCAGTGTGTTGATGTCGGCCAAAATGCTCGAACAGGTGGTGCCCCATGCCCTTACCGTTTACTGACCAAGCCGACCGCGATTTAAGCGCCTGCGTCGACATGATGCGCGGCGGCTCTAAAACCTTTTTCGCCGCCAGTCGTCTGTTGCCGCCTCGCATACGCGATGCCGCCATCGCTTTGTATGCGTTTTGCCGTGTGGCTGATGACATGGTCGATTTGGGCGATTCGATCGAGCGCAGTTTGAAAGTACTGCACCACCGACTTGACCGCATTTATGCCGGCCAGCCCGAGAACACGGTCGAAGACCGCGCGTTGGCCGTGGTGGTGCAACGCCATGCATTGCCACGCCATTTACTCGATGCGTTGTTGGATGGCTTTGCTTGGGATGGCCACGAACGCCGATACGAAACCATCGAAGATTTGCACGGCTATGCCGCCCGCGTGGCAGGCAGTGTCGGCGCCATGATGTGTTGGATCATGGGTCCACAACAAGCTGTGACATTGGCCCGCGCTTGTGAGCTGGGCGTGGCGATGCAACTGACCAATATCGCACGCGATGTCGGCGAAGACGCACGCATTGGCCGCGTGTATTTGCCCTTGCAATGGCTGCGCGATGAAGGCATAGACCCCGACACTTGGCTACTGTCGCCCACATGCACGCCTGCGCTGCAACGCGTGGTGGAACGGGTGCTGCAAGAGGCTGACAGTTTGTACAAACAATCCACCGCTGGCATCGCCCACTTGCCGCGCGACTGTCGCTCGGCCATCATGTCGGCCAATTTGATTTATGCCGAAATCGGCCACCAACTTCGCCGCAGTGGCATGGATCCGGTCAACCAACGCAGCGTGGTCAGCGGCAAGCGCAAATTGTGGCTACTGGCCCGTGCATGGTTTCGGTCGCAATGGGTGCAAGTACAACGCCACCAACCCCAGCCTTTGGCAGGCATCGCTTACTTGGTCGAGCAATGCCAACTCAGCGCACAAACCCTGGCCTTCGAACAAGCCATGCTGCCCAAAGCACCGCGCATCGAATCCATGCTGACCATGTTTGAGCGCTTGGAAATGCAACGGCGGCATGCGGCAGGGCAGCGCGTGAATCGGTTTATGCAGTGATTGGTAATTGGGGTCAGGTTCCAATTAATCCGTAGGTCCCTGGTCCGATTCGAGGTCGCTAACAACTTGGCTCAAACGTTTGCTCTGCTATACCAAGGCGCTGGACTTGAAGGTGCAAGCAGTCACAGTGGGCGTAGAACGTTTTTAACGAACCTTGCAAACAAGGGAACAGCGATACACATTTTGAAAACGCTTGCAGGTCACCGCAGCATCAGCACAACTGCTGCCTATCTCTACAGCAGTCCAAGTCAGTTAAAGGCTGCTGTCGACCTGATTTGACTAGACTATTGAACAAGCTCTGCGACCCATGTGGCGAGGCTATGCGAATACTTCTGGCAGAGGATGATGAGTTGCTCGGCAGCGGCCTGCGCACAGGACTAGACCAACGAGGGTTTCAGGTGGACTGGGTGCGCGATGGGGTAATCGCTGAACGCGAACTGCTGAACGCTCAGCACCAAGCTGCGGTGCTGGATATAGGCCTGCCTCGACAAGATGGCTTGGCAGTATTGAAGGCCTTGCGTACCCATGGCATAGAAACCCCAGTGTTGGTGTTGACCGCACGCGATGCTGTAGCGCAGCGCATTGAAGGGCTGAACATCGGCGCCGATGACTACGTGGTCAAACCTGTTGACTTAGACGAATTGGCCGCTCGCCTACATGCCCTGGTACGTCGCGCCCACGGCAAAGCACACAGCACATTGAATGTGCGTGATGTGGTGATTGACA
>JALRAA010000148.1:495-4920 GCA_023262645.1 Burkholderiaceae bacterium | reverse complement strand
CATAGTTCGCAACATAAATGGCAATGCGACAACTATTGTCCTCGGCAGCTATGGCTTAACAGTGAATGAGGCTGGTCTTCTGGAAAGCTGTGCCCAAGAAACTTCCCCTTGCCGCACTGTTAACGGAGGTGAAGGACAACACCTGGAGCTTTCAGGATCGCGGCTTCCTCGTAGAGGCGGCCTCCTGGTGCAACACGCTGGTGAAACTGCCGCGGCAGGGCTTCTATGTGGTGCGTGAAGAGATCACGACCGCCTCGGGCGGCCGCATGGTCTTCACCGCCGCCTGCGCGATCTGCCACAAATACGGCGACATCGGCGTGCGCGACGTCGGACCGCCGCTCGCCGGCATCGGCGCGAAGAGCACGCTCGAGCTGCTCAAAACCCAAACGCGTTGCCAGCAACTCCCCGCCAACAGCACCGAGCTGGTGCGTTGCCGTGCCGATGAAGCGGCATTGCGCCGCGAATTGGCGCGTGCGCCCTGAGTTGGACGCATTCCATGCCTGAGGCGCGTTTCCAAGCATTCGATTTATTGGCCACGCTGGTGTTGGTGGTTCAACCGGACAACCGTGTGCTGTTCGCCAATGCTTCCTTTGAGGATGTGATGGGTTTGTCGCGTCGCAATTTGCAAGGGGCCGATGTTCCGTCTTTGTTCGTGGATGAGACCGAGATCGCGCAGTCCTTGGAGGGAGCCCGGCGGCATGATTTTGCGGCCTTGCGATTTGATGCGCAGCTCAAGCGACAAGCTGCCGACCCATTTGCCGTGCATGTGGTGGTGGCTGCCACCGAAGATCCGCGCGAGGTGTTGATTGAATTGTTGCCACAAGAAACGCAAAGTCGCCAAGACCGCGAAGAACGCCAGTTAGAGCATGCGCAGGCCAACAAAGAGTTGATCCGAAATTTGGCGCACGAAATCAAGAATCCTTTGGGCGGCATTCGCGGCGCAGCGCAATTGCTGCAACTGGAATTGGACTCGCGCGATTTGACCGAATACACGCAAGTCATTGTTCGCGAAGCAGACCGTTTGCAAACGCTGGTGGACCGTTTGCTCGCGCCACACCGGCGACCGCATGTGGTGGGCAACGTGAATATCCACGAAGTATGTGAGCGGGTGCGTACTTTGATACTCGCCGAATTCCCCAAAGGGCTGCAGGTGCAGCGCGACTACGACATTTCGTTGCCCGAATTCCGTGGCGATATGGAGCAATTGATACAAGCGGTGCTCAATATTGCACACAACGCAGCGCAAGCATTGAGCGAACGCATAGCGACTGGCGACGCCAAGATCATTTTGTGTACCCGTATCGCCAGACAAGTGACCTTGGCCAAGCAACGCCATCGGTTGGCACTGGAATTGCATGTGATTGACAACGGTCCAGGCATTGCGTTGGACATCAGAGAACGTTTGTTTCATCCTTTGGTGTCAGGTCGTGATGGCGGTTCAGGTTTGGGGTTGAATTTGGCCCAAACCTTTGTTCAGCAGCACCAGGGAGTGATCGAGTGTGACAGTCAACCGGGGCAAACGGACTTCAAACTTTTGATTCCGTTGCCTTGAATACGCCCAGCCAAAGCAACCAGCATGAGACAACAGGTGAAGTGAATTTATGAAACCGATTTGGATTGTGGACGATGATCAGTCGATACGCTTTGTGCTTGAAAAAGCCTTGATGCGAGAAAACTTGCCCACGCGCAGTTTCACGCACCCGCGCGAAGTCCTGCAGGCCTTGACGCATGTCAGTCCCGAGGACAGTCCGCAGGTGTTGGTCAGTGACATACGCATGCCAGGTGGGTCGGGTTTGGATTTGTTGGCCCAAGTCAAAGAGCGCATGCCCGGTTTGCCAGTGATCATCATGACCGCTTATTCAGACTTGGACAGTGCAGTCTCGGCATTCCAAGGCGGCGCATTTGAATACCTGCCCAAGCCTTTCGATTTGACCAAAGCCATCGAATTGATTCGGCGTGCACTCGAAGAAAGCCAACGAGAAGCTGTGGGCGCTGTCGATGTAGACAGCACGCCCGAGATGTTGGGGCAAGCCCCCGCCATGCAAGATGTGTTTCGAGCCATTGGGCGATTGAGCCAAAGCAATGTCACGGTGATGATCACCGGCGAGTCGGGCTCTGGCAAAGAACTGGTGGCGCGTGCGTTGCACAAACATTCGCAACGTGCAGCAGGACCTTTTGTCGCCATCAACACTGCAGCCATTCCCAAAGATTTGTTGGAAAGCGAATTGTTTGGCCACGAGCGCGGTGCTTTCACGGGAGCACAAAGCATGCGCCGTGGACGCTTCGAGCAAGCCGACGGAGGCACGTTGTTTCTGGACGAAATCGGCGACATGAAATTTGATTTGCAAACCCGTTTGCTGCGTGTGCTGAGCGACGGCAGCTTCTATCGGGTGGGCGGCCACAGTGCCATCAAGACCAATGTGCGCGTGATTGCCGCGACACACCAAAACCTGGAACAAAGGGTGGCGGAAGGGGCGTTTCGCGAAGACTTGTTCCACCGCTTGAATGTGATTCGACTGCGCTTGCCGCCACTGCGCGAGCGGCGCGAAGACATTCCTGTGTTGACACGACATTTTTTGCAACAAAGCGCGCAACAACTGGGTGTCGAGGCCAAACGCATTTCCGAAGCAGCGGTCGCTTTGTTGCAAGACTTTTCATTTCCGGGCAATGTGCGTCAATTGGAAAACATTTGCCATTGGTTGACCGTCATGGCGCCGGCGCAAGCGATAGAGCCCAAAGATTTGCCTCCCGAGGTACTGTCGCCTTCTGTGGTGTCCTCGGTACCATCACCCACGGTTGGCCACACGGTCAATGGCGCATTTGAGTCAGCACAAGTTCCTGAGGCTGCAGCGCCCGTGGTCAACGGATCGCATGCTTCAGCAGCGTTGAAACCGTTGGTGCTCAACATGCCTGGCGAAGACTGGCAAAGCGGCTTAGAGGCGCAAGCCATGGCCTTGCTGGCCAATGGCAGAACCGATGTGTGGGACGAGTTGACCAAACGCTTTGAAGCCACGTTGATTCAAACCGCGCTGGCGCATACACGCGGTAGACGCATAGACGCCGCGCATAAATTGGGCATAGGCCGCAACACCATCACCCGAAAAATTCAGGAATTGGGTTTGGAGTGAAAGCTATCAACCCAGCGGCGTGAAGCGCCAACTCAGCGTCAGGGACATGCTTTCGTTGTGGCTCAGCCAGTGCAAGCCGGTTTGCTCTGTTTGGTGAAAGGCATCCACGGTGTGCGAGACAGGTTCGAGACAAAACACCTCTGAATTCTCTGGCCGGTAGACCATCAAAAAACAAGGCTTGTTCGCACCGCACACGTTCAACTCTGCGTGAAGCAATAACTGCAACCCGTACAAAGGGTACCAGCCTGATCACCTCTTTGTTGATATTGGCATTCACTTACCAATTGGCCTCCTACAAAGGTTTGCCCAATGTGATTTTGGTCATGGGTTTGCTGATCTTTTTGTACGATTTCATCACACGCAGAACCGTGTTGGGCAGACGCATTTACGCGTTGGGGGGCAATGCCAAAGCCGCTCGTTTGTCCGGTATCAAAACAGAACGATTGACGCTGATTGCGTTCATCAACATGGGGGTGTTGTCCGCCCTGGCCGGTTTGATTTTTGCGGCACGGCTCAATACCGCCACACCCAAGGCTGGTCTGGGGTTTGAACTAGATGTGATTGCTGCGTGTTTTATTGGTGGCGCATCTGCGTCTGGCGGTGTGGGTAAGGTGATGGGTGCGGTGGTGGGCGCGTTCATCATGGGTGTGATGAACAACGGCATGTCCATCATGGGCATTGGCATCGACTACCAGCAAGTCATCAAAGGTTTGGTGTTGCTGGCAGCGGTATGTATCGATGTCTACAACCAGAAAAAATAAATGGTTGAGCGTTGATCGGTGATCACACTGAAAGCGTGACGATCACCGGTGTGTGGTCACTGGGCCTCTCGTTTTTTCGGGGGGCTTTGTCGATGGTGCAGGCAACGACATGTGGCTTTAACCCGTTTGAAGCCAACACATGGTCGATACGCAAACCACGGTTACGGCGGAATGCAAATTCACGGTAATCCCACCAAGAATAACTTTTCTCGGGTTGTTCAAACAGCCTGAATGCATCCACCATTCCCAGGTCGATCAGGCCTTGAAAATGCCCACGTTCTTCGTCTGTGCAATGGATGGTGCCCGCCAAGCCCACGGGGTCCCACACATCGCGGTCGTCCCAGGTGATGTTGAAGTCGCCCATCAGCACCAATTTTTCATGGCGCGTCAGTTCACCTTTTAACCACTGCTGCAAAGCGGCTAACCAAGCCATTTTGTAAACAAACTTGTCGCTGTCGGGCGCTTGTCCGTTCGGGAAATAGGCACCCACCACGCGCATACCCTGAACAGTTGCCGTGATCACGCGGGCCATGTCA
>JALRAA010000148.1:0-485 GCA_023262645.1 Burkholderiaceae bacterium | reverse complement strand
TCCCATACATCTAAATCGTCAAAGGTGATGTTGTAGTCGCCCATGAGTGCCAGCTTGGGGTGCCGGGTCATCTCTTGCTGGACCCATGTTTTGAGGGCCTCTAGCCAACGCATTTTGTAAACAAATTTGTCGCTGTCAGGTGCTTGACCATTTGGAAAATAACCGCCAATGACGCGCACATCGCCAAAAGTGCCTGCAATGATGCGCGACATGTCATCTTCAAAGCCTGGAATGTTTTTGACCACATCCACCGCAGGTGTTCGAGAAATGAGTGCCACGCCGTTGTAGGTTTTTTGACCAAAGAACGCTACTTGGTATCCGGCTGCTTCAATTTCAGCGCGGGGAAATTTGTCGTCGGTGGTTTTGGTCTCTTGCAATGCCAGCACATCGATGGCATCGTTGTCGGAGTGTGCGTTCAGCCATTCAAGCACTTGCGGCAAACGCACGGTAAGAGAATTGACATTCCAAGTGGCGAGTTTCATGGG
>JALRAA010000147.1 GCA_023262645.1 Burkholderiaceae bacterium | reverse complement strand
ATCAGTGGTATGAAATGGTGAGCGATGTGATTAAGGAAGCAGGATTGCAACTGCCCGATGCCACTGGCTATGTCACGCAAGGTGTATTGGGCATCCATTCAGAACACATGTCGTATTTGTTGGCCGAAATGCAAAGTTTGGCCAGGCAACACCCCGGTGCGCAATGGTGATAGAGCAAACGATCAGCCCACTGTTGCCGACGGGACCCATTGAATTGCCGATGGACGATTCCGACGAAGCGGCCCTATGGCAATCGTTGGAATCGGTGTGCGATCCGGAAATACCGGTGTTGTCATTGCGTGAAATTGGTGTGCTGCGGGCGGTGATATCGACAACCGCAGGCTGGCAGTTGTGGATCACGCCCACGTACAACGGCTGCCCAGCCTTGTCTCAAATGAAGGCCGATCTGTTGAGCGCTATGCAAAGCGCTGGAAAACCCGCCGAAGTAATCACTTCTCTTGCACCGGCTTGGTCCAGCGACTGGATCACCGATGTAGCCAAAGAAAAGCTTCGCATCTACGGAATCGCTCCGACGCATGCAAGCGCACAGTCCAACGGTATCAGCCTTGTTCGGCTGGCAGGCAAGATGCACCGAGCCCAAGTACCTTGTCCACAGTGCGGCAGTTCAGACACCACCGAGACTTCTCAGTTTGGTTCAACCGCCTGCAAAGCCATGTACAAATGTTTGGCTTGTGCTGAACCGTTCGATTACTTCAAACCGTATTGATGCAGATGAGCTTGCCCCAACGTCGAACATTCCATGAACTTTGTATCGCCCGGGTAAAGCCCGAAGCAGCAGGCTCATTGGCCGTGACTTTTGCCATTCCCCCTGAATGGCATGCATTGTTTGCATTTCAACCAGGTCAATTTTTGACCTTGAAAGCCGACATAAACGGGCAAGAAATTCGTCGCAGTTACTCCATTTGCAGCAGTGCCAAACGGTATGCCGATTCGCATGAAATAGACATCGGTATTCGTGCAGTGCCAGGCGGTTTGTTTTCGCAATGGGCCGTCAGCCATTTCAAGCCAGGTGACCGACTGTCTGTGATGCCTCCCGATGGAAGGTTTGTGTCTCAAAACCCGCAAGCCATTCACCGTGTGGGTTTCGCAGCGGGCTCTGGCATCACCCCGGTGCTCTCCATCATGGCCAGTACCTTAGAGCAACAAGCGGATGCCCAATTCACGTTGATTTACGGTAACCGCAACATGGCTTCGGTCATGTTCAACGAAGCATTGCAAGATTTGAAGGACCGCTTTACCCAGAGGGTCACGCTCGTGCATGTGTTGTCACGCCAAGCGCAAGAGGTCGACTTGCTGCAAGGCCGGCTTGATGAAGCCAAAGTGACTCAGTTGCTTCAATCGGTGCTGTCGCCAAAGACGTTTGACGAAGTGTTTGTGTGTGGACCTGCAGACATGATCGACAGCACGACAAACGCTTTGCTGTTGTCCGGCGTGCCCCCAGAGCGCATTCACAGCGAACGATTTTTCGCGCCTGATCAGCCTGTCAGAGTTCCGGTTGCCGATCCAGAGGCCAGCTTGGATGGCGACGAAGCCTCTGTGGCATTGACGCTGGTATTGGACGGCAAACAACATGCATTGCGCATGTCGCCTGCGCAAAAGATCTTGGATGTGGGGTTGGCCGCAGGCTTGGATCTGCCTTATTCATGCCGTGGCGGGGTGTGCTGCACTTGCCGCGCCAAAGTGATGCAGGGCAGTGTGGCCATGGAGAAAAATTTCACCTTGGAGACATGGGAAACCCAACAAGGGTTTGTGTTGTCCTGCCAATCAAAACCCACCAGTTCTTCGGTGACACTGAGCTTTGATGAGCGCTGAAGCCACTGTTCATGGTGGCTTTAACCCCATGTATATCGGGTGGATGCGCGGCGAACAGAAATCGTTGCAGAGTCTGCATTAATATGCATTCACCATGCATTTACACCTCCCATGCTGAACTGGCGACGTTCCATCGCTTCCCTTGTTTGGGGACTGTGTTCCATGGCGAGTGCCCAAGAGCCGCTCGGCTTACTGGCATGGACCCAAGCCCACCCTGACTGGAAAGCGGATAAAAAAGAATTGGCGTATGTGGCCAGCCAGTGCGCCACCATGTACGACTTGATTGGTAATTTTTTTGCGGCCAATCCCATCCATGAAGAACAACGCAGAAGCGCCAATATTTTTTTATCGAACAGCGATATTTACGCTCGCATTGGTTACTTTTTGAGCATTCGCCAAGGCATGAGCGAGCAAGAAGCCGTGGCGCGTCAAAATGCATTTCAAGCGCAAGTCAACCAACAAATGCAAGCCAATTTGCAGGCACACAAAAATATCATGGTGCCACCGCTCAGTGACGATGTTGAAGTGTGCATGGTGAACTTCAAGTTTGCACAAGTGCAAGTGCGTCAGTTAGAAGCCGAATACACCAAACCCAATGCCTCGCCCACCCCCGCCATCACACCCGGCGACAAATCTTTCGACATGGCAACTTTGCAGGTCATTTGGGATTTCATCAAATCCAAAACCAATGCCCCTGCGGACGCCGCCATGCCTCGCCTGGTGGTTCAGCCTGGGTTACCCACCACAGCACGGATGGTGTTTGAATTTCCTTCAGAAGACCAACCGCAAAACACTTTGCAAATCAATGTCTCGCCCCGCACTTTGCAGTTGTGGAGCCGCTCCATGGTGAATTGGGCTGTGGGCCACGAGTTGGTGCACTACGCCATGTTGATGCGAGAAAACCAATGGGTTGAACAAACCATTTACAAAAACACCATCAAACACCACTGCAATCCAGAATTTTTAAAACTCACTGGCGACATTGCTGATTTGATTTCCGACGCCCAGTCACCTAGCCGTGAAAGGCTACGCATGTATTCCGAGGTGTTTCGCAGCTGTATCCGTCATCCGGATCAATAAGCTATCCAAGTATTACCCGCCCCCAGCAAAGTGGCAATGCCCAAACCTGCAAATATGGCGGCAGCTATTCTGTGGACCAAGGCCATGGGAATGCGGCCTGCCAATTTGTCTCCCAAAAACACAGCGGGTACATCGGCAACCAACATGCCAAGCGTGGTACCTGCAACCACCATCACAGGTGCGGCGTAATGCGCAGCCAAAGCGACTGTGGCAATTTGGGTCTTGTCGCCCATTTCTGCCAGAAAGAAGGTCACCAGCGTGGCACCAAACACACCGAGCTTGAGTGCAACCGCCGTTTCCTCTTCTTCAATTTTGTCGGGTATCAATGTCCAACCAGCCATGGCTATGAAGGAGACACCTAACACCCATCGCAAAATATCTGCATCGACACTGGCAGTGATCCACGCGCCAAGTGCGCCTGCCAAACCATGGTTGACCAGCGTGGCCACCAAAATACCCAAGATGATGGGTAACGGTTTTTTGAATCGGGCCGCCAGAATGAAAGCGAGCAGTTGTGTTTTGTCGCCAATCTCGGCCAATGCGACGACACCCGTGGAAATGAGCAAAGGTTCCATGAATTCTTTCTAACTGAGCCAACGCCAAAGCAACCAACAAAAAATGCCCCACATAAACACCACCCAAACAATGCCCCATGCATTGACAGGTTTGGCATCGTGGGTTTCTAGCCAGGCTTGTGCTTGGCGTTGGCATTCATCTTTGACCGCTTCAGGCAAACACTTGACCGCCAACCACACCATGGCGGGCAACAACAAAGCATCATCCAAATAGCCGAGCACAGGAATGAAATCAGGAATCAAGTCGATAGGACTGAGTGCATAAGCGACAGCCACCGCCGCAATGGCTTTGGCCAACCAAGGCGTTTGAGGATGCCGGGATGCAAACCACAGCATGACGCTGTCTTGTTTGACACGACGTGCCCATAGGTAAATGGCATTCCACAATGGCATCGTCGGCGTTATTTGAGCGTGGTGTCCACCAACATACGCAAAGCGTTATTCACAGAATTTTGTGGATTCGATTCGCAATACGTGTTGATCTGGGAGACGATGTCTTCATTTGCAGGCAACAAACTGTCTATGTCTTTGCTGGCATGTGTTTTGAGTGCATCACGCCAGCCTGTGAGGTAACCGTAGACCCATTCACGCTGCACCACCGTGCTGAGGTTGGCTTTTCGTGCGGTGTTCCAGCCACTGCAAGGCCTGGGCGTGGTGTCCATAGAAAACACGTGGCAGGAAAAGCAAGCGAGCAGGGTCAAGAAAATGGTTGGTTTTGAAAAAGTCATGTCGACAGTGTAAGACCGCTGGTCAACAAAGATTTCAAGCGATGCCCAGGTAGATTTTTCGCACATGGTCATCATGTGCCAATTCATGCGCCGAGCCTTGTTGAGCCACTTGCCCATGCTCAAGAATGTAAGCACGGTCGGCAATTTGAAGGGCGGATTGCGCATCTTGCTCGGCCATCAATATGGCAACACCGCTGTCTCTTATATGGCGAATCGCGTTGAAAATTTCCATCTTCAACCGATGGGCAATGCCCACAGACGGCTCATCGAGCAGCAGCAATTTGGGTGCCCCCATCAATGCGCGGCCAATCGCCACCATTTGTTGTTGTCCTCCTGACAAGGTGCTGACCATTTGCTGGCTGCGCTCTTGCAATATGGGGAACAGCTGGTAAACCTTTTGTAAATCTGCGGCAACCGCTGCTTTGTTGTTTCGCAAATAAGCACCGAGTTGCAGATTTTTCAGCACACTCAATTCAGGAAACAAACGTCGGCCCTCGGGGCAGTGGCAAATACCCATGCCCACGACTCTTTCTGTGGCAATAGCGTGCAAATTTTGGCCCTCAAACCGAAGATCGCCCTGTGAGTCAATGGCCCGCGATATGGCTTTGAGCAAGGTGGATTTGCCCGCACCGTTGGGGCCAAGAACAGCCACCAATTCGCCAGGCAACACACGCAAGCTGACGTTCTCTAAGGCCATCGCCTTGCCATAGGCT
>JALRAA010000146.1 GCA_023262645.1 Burkholderiaceae bacterium | reverse complement strand
CGCTACAGAATCAAGGCCTTTGGGTTGCACCCACCATTCCACCTGAAATTGATGAGAAAACGCCTTGAGCTTAAGACAATCATCGTCACTCAATGGCGCTAAGTGGCGAAGAATAAGTGCGGTGTTTTGATCACCGCATGCCACTTCAATTTGCGGACACTGGTCGCGAACGCTTAAATTCGCAATCAATTCACGCAACGGAAGCAACATATCGCTGACGCGGCGTGGCAACACAGCACAGCTCGTCATGTCCGCCACGTAACTGCTTTTTCTTTCGTGAAAACCAATCAATACCTTGGATTTTTTGACCACATAGCGGACCGATAACCTGGCCCTGTACCGATATTCCCAATGGGGACCTTGCAAAGGGCGCAATACCAAGTCAGGTTTGACTTTTCCAATATGCCAGAGGTTGTCTTCTAAAACGCGCTGCTTCACAGCGATTTGTGACGGCGTGTTCAAGTGTTGCATCTTGCATCCGCCACATGCTCCAGCATGCATACCAAAACTGGCGCATTCTGCTTTTATCCGTTGAGACGATGCCTGCAATATTTGTTTGAGTGTGCCCTGCTCCCAGTTGTTTTTCTTTCTGTGCACATTGACCGTCACACGCTCAAAAGGAAGAGCGCCTTCCACGAAAACCACTTTGCCGTCTGAGCGGTGCGCGATACCTTGTGCTTCTAAATCCATGGATTCAATCAGCAAACCCTTGTCTTCAAAAACAACCGAAGTAGTGTCACTCATGGATTCGGTCAGCGATTAGGCAAGAGCTTCATGGGATCAATCGGCTTGCCTTGTTTGCGAATTTCAAAATGAAGTTTGATTTGCTCAGAATCAGAGTTGCCCATTTCCGCGATTTTTTGACCTTTTTTGACAGACTGCTCTTCGCGAACCAACAAGGTTTGGTTGTGTGCATACGCTGTTAAATAATTATTGCTGTGCTTGAGAATGACCAAATTTCCATAGCCCCGCAACCCTGCTCCGGCATACACAACCTTGCCGTCTGCAGCTGCCAGGACAGCGTCTCCGAGTTTTCCGGAAATATCAATGCCTTTGTTTTTTGCTTCATCAAAAGTGGATTGCACTGCGCCCGCGGCTGGCCAACCAAACAATAAGGCGTCGTCGATCGGCTCAGGCGTTGCATTGCTGGGTGTTTTATTGCTTGAATTGTTCGCAGGCACTTCTTGACCAGTAGAAACATTGCCGGGCGAAGTCACGGGTTTGACAACCACGGCCTCAGGGGCTGAGTCAGCTGACGGAGGCAGCACCCTCAACACCTGACCCACCTCGATCAAATTGGGGTTTTCAATCGCATTCCAACGGATGATGTCTCGCCAGTTTTGACCATGATCAAGCCCAATGCGAATCAATGTATCTCCGGGTTTCACCGTGTAGTAACCCGGTTTGGTGGGCGCGTCAGCGGGTGTGAACGTGACGGCAGGTTTGGCTGAGGCTGTGCGAGGAGCATCAGCAGCAGGTTTTGAAACCGATGGTGTTTTCTGCTTGTTGCGGTCCTCAACAGGTGCAGGCACACCGCGCCCAAATGAGGTACACCCTGAAATGAACGCCAATAAAGCCAAGCCCCAGCCAAGCCGTTGAATATTGTTGAAGAAAAGTTTTTTCAATTTCATTCAGGCAACACCTGTCAACAAAGGAACAAAATTCACCTGCTCAAGAACGGTTTTTTGAATACCGGATGATGTCTTATCGATGACCACCAAACTCTGGCTACCTTTGGTCACAGACATCGGCGCCACCAACCGTCCGCCTTCAGCCAATTGCTCAATCCATTCAGCTGGAATGTTGTCGCCACCGGCTGCCGCAATGATTCCCGCGTAAGGTGCACCCGATGCATAACCTTGCATGCCATCGCCAAACAGCAAATGCAAATTTCCCAGCCTCATGGGTCGAATATTTTCTCGCGCGCGCTCGTACAAACCTTTGATTCGCTCAATGCTGTAGACCTCTTGAGACACATGACTCAATAACGCTGCTTGGTAACCGCAACCCGTTCCTATTTCTAAGACCCGTCCTAATTTCCCGGTGATTTTTAAATTTTTGCCTCGCCTCAGCAATTCAATCATCCGTGCCACCACATTAGGCTTTGAGATCGTTTGACCAAAACCGATAGGTAGACTGGTGTCTTCGTAAGCTTGGTTAGCCAATGCTGTATCCAGAAATTTGTGACGCTCTACGGCAAGCATGGCATTCAAAACCATTTCATCTTCCACACCAGACTCTGCCAATTTTTTCACCATGGTTGATCGCACGGTGGCAGAGTCCAGTCCCAAACCTGAAGCTGCGGGTGAAACCACAGAATTTTGCTTTGCTGATTGGGGTGAGACCCAGCTGGAAGGCGACGATGGTTTGACCAACTTTTGAGGCGGACGGGTGTCTAATTTCGCAGGAAAACTTGGGCGAGACTTCATTCGACCTTTTCCAATGGGGTCATGCATTCTTGCCAACTGACCAATCCGCTGTGGTCTGTCAAATCCACCTGCAAAGGCGTGATTGACACATGGCCTTGAGACGTGGCAAAGAAATCGGTGTCGTGGGCTTCATCTTTGGCGGGCCCTGCACCACCGATCCAATACATGGTCTCGCCTCTTGGATTGAGTTGCGTGATGACGCGCTCTGCCGGATGTCTTCTGCCGAGTCGACAAATCTTGGCAGGTTTCAAATCACGCAAGGGTTTGTTGGGAATGTTGACATTCAGCAACCAAGGCTCGCTTGTTGATGCTGAGCGTTGCGTCATACTTTGAACAAATTCCAACGCCCATTGCGCCGCATCTTCGATATTTCCCCAGCCTCTTTCTACTTGGCTGAATGCAATGGCTGGAATACCCATGAGATAAGCCTCCATGGCGGCACCCACAGTGCCTGAATAAATGGTGTCGTCGCCCATATTGGCGCCATTGTTGATACCAGAGACCACCAAATCAGGTTTGTAGCCCAGTAATCCGGTCAGTGCAATGTGAACGCAATCTGCTGGTGTGCCTGTGACATAACGAAAACCGTTGTCTGCTTGCCGAATATAAATGGGGGAATGCAGCGTCAAGGCATTAGATTTGGCACTGTTGTTTTGTTCGGGTGCGACAACTTCCACATCAGCGATTTTTTTCATGGCGTGAAACAAAGCGATAATGCCCGGAGCCAAATAGCCGTCATCGTTAGAAATCAAAATTCTCATGAATCACCCTCTAAAACCCGATTGTAGGGTGAGAGGATCGGCTAGAAGCACCACCCATCCCGCAATATTTCCAAGGAACAAATCATGCACGCTTGGCTTTGTGAAAATCCCGTTGGCGTTGAAGCCTTGAGTTGGAAAGAACTGCCCACGCCTGTTCCCGCAGCCAACGAAGTCTTGATTCGAATTGAAGCTGCAAGTTTGAACTTTCCCGATGTACTGATTGTTCAGAATAAATACCAAATGAAACCGCCCTTGCCTTTTGTGCCAGGGTCTGAGTACGCAGGAAAAATCGAAGCCGTCGGCAAAGATGTCACCCACCTGAAAGTTGGTCAATCAGTGGCTTGCCTGAGCGGCACAGGCGGCTTTGGCACACACACCGTCGCACCTGCGCATTTGTGCCTGCCATTGCCCAGCGGATTTGATCCGGTAGATGCTGCAGCGTTCATCATGATTTACGCAACCTCCTACCATGCGCTTATCGACAGGGCTCAACTTCAGCCCAGTGACACCGTATTCGTCATGGGCGCTGCGGGCGGGGTGGGAACCTCAGCCATTCAAATTGCCAAGGCGGTGGGTGCGAAAGTGATTGCAGCAGCTTCCACGCAAGAAAAATGCGATTTTTGTCTGCAATTGGGTGCTGACCACGTCATCAACTACAGCGATAACCCATTCAGAGATAAGCTAAAAGAACTAACCGCAGGTAAAGGGCCAGACGTGATTTATGACCCAGTCGGCGGTGATTTCACCGAACCTGCTTTTCGATCTATCGCCTGGCGTGGCCGCTATTTGGTGGTTGGCTTTGCCTCTGGCCCCATTCCCTCCATCCCATTGAATTTGGCACTTCTCAAAGGTGCATCCTTGATGGGCGTGTTTTGGGGTGATTTCGCCAAGCGCGAGCCCGCCAACAACGCCAAGATGATGCAAACGTTGATCGACTGGTATGGGCAAAAGAAAATCAAACCACCCATTGACCGCACCATGCCCATGCATGAATTACCTGCCGCATATGACCGTATGAATTCCCGATCTGTGATGGGGAAATTGGTCATGGTCAACCCTGCGTGAATAAAAATAAATCGATGGCAAAATAACTTTTCTTGGTTTTGTCTGAAGTTGTTCAATCTTCATTAACTCAAAAGGTCATACATGGCACAAATTCTTCAATCGCTCTACAAAACATTGTTTGCAGGCTTGGTTTTATTGATCATTGTTTTGTTGATCACCACCTCTGTCACCGGCAATCCGATTCAGTTTGGCCATGCTTGGGGCAGTTTTGTGATGCGCTGGTTGCATGTCGGTTCAGGCATCATGTGGATTGGTTTGCTTTGGTATTTCAACTTTGTCCAAATTCCCTCCATGCCCAGCATTCCGGATGAACAAAAACCGGCTATCAGCAAGGTCATCGCCCCCACCGCCTTGTTTTGGTTTCGCTATGGTGCGCTCGCCACTGTCATCACGGGTCTTTTGCTGGCATGGATGCAGGGCTACATCGTCAGAGCGCTGACGCTGCAAGAGGGCGTGGTTGCCATCGGTTTGGGCATGTGGATTGCATTGATCATGGCGTTCAACGTTTGGTTCATCATTTGGCCAAACCAAAAGAAAGCCTTGGGCATTGTCACGGTTGAGGCGCCCGAAAAAGCCAAAGCTGCCCGAACAGCAATGCTTACATCACGAGTAAACACCATGCTCTCCATCACCATGCTTTACATGATGGTGGCTCAGCAAAACGCAGCGCTCTGATA
>JALRAA010000145.1 GCA_023262645.1 Burkholderiaceae bacterium | reverse complement strand
AGTAATGCGACTCTGTCGCCTGCTTTCACGCCAGCAGCCAACATGGCATTGGCTGCTTGCGAACTTTTGGCGTGAAGTTGCGAAAAAGTCCATGTCTCATCTTCAAAGGTCAGCGCGGGCGAGTTCGGCCTGACCCGCGCATGCTCTCTGAGAAGATGGGCAAAACTGGTGTTCATATTGTGCGCTTCAGTAGCTCTTTGGCAAGCCCAAGCTGTGCTGTGCCACAAAGTTAAGAATCATTTCACGACTGACTGGTGCGGTTTTGTGTAACCGGGCAATGAACCACAAGTCCGCCAGTCCATATTCAATGGCCAGTCCATTGCCGCCGTGAATTTGAATCGCTTGGTCAAGCGCTTCCAAGGAGGCATCGGCCGCAGCGAATTTCGCCATGTTGGCCACCTCACCAGCATCAGGAGATCCTGCATCAGACAGTGCAGCTGCTCGCGCAGTCATCAAACGCGCTTGTTGCACGGCGATGTACGATTTGGCCAAAGGATGTGCAATACCTTGGTGTGCGCCTATCGGTGTGTTCCACACAGAACGATCTTTGGCTTGTTGCGAACCTTTTTCAATCGCATATCGGGCAATGCCATTGTTGATCGCCGCAGCACATACCCGCTCTGGGTTGAGTCCCGCAAACACATGCCGCAATCCTCGGCCTTCTTGTCCCACCAAAGCATCTGGACCGAGTTGCACATTGTCAAAAAACAGAGTGAATGAAGTTTCTGGAACATGCAATGCAGTTTCAATCGGCGTGCGTGTGATCCCTGGCGCATTGGCGGGCACGATGAACAATGACAATTGGTGTCTGCCTTGGGCATCGACCATTTCGCTGCGACACACCACCATGATGGCATCGGCCTCGTCCACTCCAGAGGTCCAGTACTTGGTGCCGTTCAGAACCCAGCCGTTGCTATGTGAACGCGCAGTCGTGGTGACCTTGTGTGTGTTGGTTCCTGCATTGGGTTCGGTGATGGCGAACGACATTCGTTTTTTGCCACTGGCCAATCCTGGCAACCATTCTTGTTTGAGTGCAGGCGTGCAGTGCGCTTGGATAATCGGTGCACAAATGGAGTTGATCACCAATGACAACATGGGGCAACCTTGTGCAGCGGTTTCTTCGACAATCACGTTGTAGTCGGCCAAGCCACTCCCACCGCCGCCGTATTCCTCGGCAATATGCACACCTAAAAAGCCTGCATCACCCATGGCCTGCCAGAGTTCAACCGGCTTGGCGTCTCGTTTGACAACATCTTGAAAATAGCGACGGCCAAAGCCACCAACCAACTTTGCCACACTGTCACGAAGCATGGGATGGTGTTCAGCGGTATCAACCAAGGTGGAACCAAAAATATTTGACATAGGTGTGAACGGTTAAGGGTTTTCAGATGTGGTTTCTGACCAGTTGAAAAATCCCTGGCCTGTTTTCTTTCCTAGCTTTCCGATGGCAACCATGTTCTCCAACAGTCGAGGAGGCGCGTACCTCGGGCCAAGCGCTTGGTGTAGTTGTCTGGCAATGTCGAGTCTTACATCCAAACCCACGATGTCACTCAAACGCAAAGGCCCGATGGGGTGACGATATGCCGTGACCATGGCATGGTCGATATCTTCAGCGCTGGCCACACCATCCTCAAGCATGCGCATGGCTTCCAACGAGGCGATCAAGTCCAGTCGACTGGTAGCAAAGCCAGGTATGTCACGCACCGTGATGGTGGTTTTGCCAATACCTTGCGACCATGTTTTGGCCAAAGCCAATGTTTCTTCACTCGTGTGCTCAGACCGAATCAATTCGACCATGGGCAATGACCACACGGGGTTGAAAAAATGCATCCCTAAAAATGCAGAAGCATCTGCCACAGAGCCAGCGAGTTGGTTGATCGACATTGAACTGGTATTGCTGGCAATAACGCGTGGTTGTAGTTTGGCTGCATCCGACAAAATTTGTAATTTCAATTCCAGTCGTTCGGGAACCGATTCAATCACCAAGTCCAGATGCAGGGGTAACTCTGCGACAGAGGTGACACGTTGAATCCCATGCAAGACAGTCTCGGCTTGGGTGTCTGTGAGCTTTCCGCGTTTGAGGCCACTTGACACAGCGTCCTTCAGTGTTTGAACCATGGCCAAATGCTTGTCGTCATGAGGTTCAACAACACAAACATGCCAGCCAGAAACCGCAAATACATAGGCGATACCAACACCCATGGTGCCGCCACCGATCACTGCCATGCGTTGCCGGGTGGTAGTGTGATCAGCTTGCATGAGAACCCCGTTGTGCTGGTGAACGAACCATACCCAACGCCAAAGATGCCAAATGCGAGGCGACTTCTTCCAGTGACAAACGCCCGTTTTGTCTGAACCACACAGGGGCCCAACCCACTATGCCGCCGATCGCCAAAGCGGCAAGTTGCACATCTGCCACTTCAAATTCACCAGCGCAAACGCCCAGATTGATCAACTCCACCAAGCGTCTATCGAAATCACGTCGAAGCAAATTGATGGCCTCACGGTCCTTTTGTTCAAGTTCTTTTTCTTCACGGCTGAAAATCATGGCGTGGGGCTGATGGTTCAAAACAGCGCGAAGAAAATCTCTGACCACAGTTTCAAGACGTTCGGTTGCTGAAGCGTCTTGTGCCATGGCGCGATTGAGAGATTCATGCGCTAAGCGAATGGCACGAGAACAAATTTCTACCAACAATTCGTTTTTAGACGAGAAGTGTGCGTATATAAAAGGCTTGGTGACTTGCAGTTCGTTGGCAACTTGCTCCAGCGTTGTTTTTCCATATCCGTTGCGATAAAACAGGTCAACAGCAGCCGCCACAATCCGCTCACGTTTCAGATGTGAAATAGCTTCTCGAAGATCTTGAGGTTCAACGGCTGTATTCATGGCCCAAACTTATGCTTTTGCAAGATCTTCGCTGCGGGTCAGCGCAGCAGGTGATGGATAAAAACGAAATCCTGAATAGCCTTCGCTTGCGCACTGTTGCAGAATTCTTCGATAACCTCGAACACCACCTGAATAGGGCATGAACACACGAGGTTTACCAGCTACCTCGGCGCCGTTGTAGTAAGAGTCAGTGCTGAGATAAAGCGTTTCTTTCACACGGTCATTGATATGTTGTCCCCAAGTCTTTTCGGCTTGAGGGTCTACTTCCATCTCCACAGCATTTTGTTGTTTCATGGATTGCACTAAATTCGCCATCCAGTCAATTTGTTCTTCAGTAGAAACCAGCACATTGCTCAGCAATGAAGGACTGCCTGGCCCCACCACGATGAACATATTCGGAAAATCAGACACCCCAATACCCAAATGCGTGACAGGTCCGTCTGCCCATTTGTTTTTCAATGTCATGCCGTGTCTGCCAACGATTTCCGGTTTGAACAAAGAGCCTGTGAAAACATCGAAACCTGTGGCAAAAATGATCATGTCAAACAGGTGATGTTTATTTTGGGTACGGATACCCTCTGACGTGAACTCCAAAATAGGAAATTCCCGTACATCTGCTAACTCGACGTTGTCGCGGTTGAACGCTTGAAAATAACCGCTGTCGACTGACGGTCTTCTGGATGCAAACGGATGGTCTTTCGGCGTCAACTTTTCACGCAGTACTGGGTCATTCACCAAGCCAGCAATTTTTTTGCGAATGAATTCTGCAGCGGTGTCGTTAGCCTGCTTGTTGAGCAATATGTCGTAGTAGGTCAGGGCAAATCCAAACCCCAATCTGTTCCATGACGCTTCATAAGCTTTCTCACGTTCTTCGGGCGTGACATCTAATGCGGAGGTTTTGTTGGGCATGAACCCTAGACCAGTGGGAGAGTTCCAAGCACGTTCTCTACGCTCACGGTAATTGGCTTTGACCCATGAATCTTCCTCATCAGAAACAGGTGCATTGGCTGCGGGAATGCTGTAGTTGGGAGTGCGTTGAAACACCGTCAGATGTGCAGCCTCGTTGGCGATGACTGGCGTCATTTGCATACCTGAAGAACCTGTACCGATGATGGCCACACGTTTGCCTGCATATTCCACTTTTCGCTTTGGCCATTTGCCACTGTGAATCACTTCGCCTTTGAACGATTCCAGTCCAGGGTATTGGGGGGTCTTGGGCGCTGACAGTTGGCCCACACACATCATCAAAAACCGTGATTGAAATACTTGACCACTCTCTGTGCGGACTACCCATTGCGCGGTCATTTCGTCGTACTTGGCCTGTGTCATTCGCGTATTGAATTGGATGTCTTTGCGCAGGTCAAATCGTTCTGCCACATGGTTGATGTATCGCAATATTTCTGGTTGTGTTGCATACCGTTCTGACCAACGCCATTCCTGCTCCAACTCAGGTGAAAAACTGTACGAGTAGTCGTAACTTTCGACGTCGCATCTGGCACCGGGATAGCCGTTGTGATACCAAACACCGCCGATGTCAGGGCTGGCTTCGATGACCTGAACTTTGTAGCCAATTGAGCGAAATTTGTAGAGCGCCCGCAACCCAGCGAAACCTGCTCCAACCACCAAAATATCAATTTTTTCCATGGAATACATCAGACTTTCTGATTGGTAACTTTAAATACTCATCAGTATTTTTCTGAAGTTTAATTCCAAATTTCAAAAAAAACAGTGTTTTTAATCAGTATTAACCCTAGGTTTCTTGTCCGGAGGGATACAAAAAAATGGTCTGTGGGCTTCTGATAAAGTTTTTTTGTTCTCACATCATTTATCTATCGCCATGAAAATTCGCATGCTCATTTGTTTACTGTTGGTCCAGGTTTCGGCCTATGCTGATTGGGTGAAAGTGACCGAAAACAAGCGTGGCAACGGTTACTACCTGGACCCGCAAACACTGATCACCGAGGGTGATAAACGCTCAGTGTTGGAATTGATTGATTACAAAAAACCCGACAGAGATGGCGACAGATCTGTGCGGGTTGAACGTGAATACGACTGCAAAGAAAAGAAGTTTCGGGTTCAAAACGCCTACTACCA